>JASFGM010000020.1:0-13407 GCA_050123755.1 Desulfobacterales bacterium | reverse complement strand
GAAAAACATCTTTTACATGGTGAGAAATATTGCAAAAAGATTGATTACGCATCCGGCTTTCTGGCAAGTCGCTATCTAGGCCTGATCTATTTAGAAAAAGAGCAATACCGGAAATCGCAGAACTATTTTGCCGAAGCCATCGCGATAATGGAAAATCGCGGCGTAGGGAATTCTATGGTATATTTAAATAAGATCGCCTTAACATACATTAAGGCCATGCAACATGAAAAGGATATTAATCTTGAATTACTATACAACTATGAACATGAAAATAAAATAAAAGCACTTGAAGGTCCAATGGCCCTGGCGATCAGTCAAATACTTTTAGCCGCTGATAAGCCGAATATTCAAAAAGCAGAAAACTGGCTGCAAAAGGCAATGGGTGCCGATCAAAAGAATGGGCAAACATGGAACCTGGGCATGGATTATGTTATTTGTGCCGAGCTCTTTAAACGGAAAAACAAAAATTCGGAAGCTAAAGAAAACTTAGGCCGCGCAATTGAGATTTTCAAAGAATGCGGTGCCAGCGGATGGGTAAATAAATATGAAAAGGAACTGTCATATTATTAAAGTGCACTGCCTCGAAAAGCGCTGATATGTAATATCACGTAATGAAAGATAGTTAGATTGGGCCTTATCGCCAATATGTGACATATCAAGCTGCGACTTCCTCTTTAAGCTGCCATTTCTTGCGCCTGACCCTGACAATATTTGTAACTTTCCATAGTGTCGAAATTCCATTTTCCATGTATATAGCTGTAATCATGTATAAAAATATTTTCTCATCCTGGATGGTATAGATCTTGCTCCGTATTACGACAAGAATTTTATGCTATTCAGGGGGGGTACCGTGAATTCGAAAAGATTCCTGGGAATATGTTTAATCTTTCTCATTTTTATTTTCATTTTTATTCAGCCGGCTTATATGGGTCCTGGTGGAATCATTGCCAAGGCATTGCTTAAAAGCTTTTTGGGCAAAGCGGCCCTGACGTTGATGGCAATAACCTGCCTGCCGCTGGCCATCTACGTTTATATTCGTGAAGAAATCATTGCTTAAAAAAAATGGGCACTTTGCTGGTTTTATTCTTCACCTGAGACACCGGTGTATCCGGGCTGTTCAACGTTATTTTCATTCTAGGCATGTTCATTGTCTGTGCCGCATCATACCTTAAATAAATCTTAAAAAATTTTAAGATTTATTTATTTCAGTGTTAAGAAAAAAACACTTGACAGCTATCCTGAAATGAATTAACCATATAGTTAAACTAACCAGTTAGTTTAACTATTGGGTTGGATCTTTGTGAAAGGAGCTTCTTATGTCGCCCTTAACATTGAAAAACCGGCGCAGTCAGACCGTTGACCGAATTTTAAAAGCCGCCACAAAAGAATTTTCCGAGGCCGGTTTTGCCGGAGCCCGGGTCGACGAAATCGCGAATAGCGCCGGGGTAAACAAGGCCACCATTTACTACCATATCGGCGACAAGCAGGCCCTCTATGCCCAGGTTGTTCATGATCTGTTCGGCAATGCCGTCGCCCAATTCAACCGCAACATCACCGCAGCCCAATCACCGGAAGACAATTTGAAGGCATTTATTCAAACGATTGCCGGCATGGTCGATCAGCATCCGGAGCTGGCTGCTATCATGCTGCGGGAGCAAGCATCGGGTGGCAAGCACTTTCCCGAAATGGTGGCACAAGATCTTGCACAAATCCTTGGTATCCTAACAGAAATTCTGGATGATGGCGTCAGGTCGGGCACCTTTATAAAAACCGTACCGTTTATCGTACATATGATGATCATTGGTGCGATTGTATTATTTAAAATGACTTCTCCCATCAGAGCCAAGTTAGCCCCCCTGGTGGCCACCTTTGATAAAATCAACACGAACGTCAGCGGCCCGGTGGCGGCCGAAATTGAAACGCTCATATTAAATGCCGTCAAGAAGCAACTTATTTGAAACGCTCAACTTAGCTGAACGTTGACCACCGGAGACTCCTAATGAAAAATTTCCGAAATCGAATCGAAGCATGGTTTGAAATCTATGCGCATGTTATTTACCGCAACCGCATCAAAACCATCGTCATCATGCTTGTGCTGACAGCAGCAATGGTCTCCCAAATTCCTAAAATCACCCTTGATACCTCCACCGAAGGGTTTTTGCATACCGATGACCCGGAGCTGGTGGCCTATAATAATTTCCGTGATCAGTTTGGCAGAGATGAAGTCATAATTATTGCGATTCAATCGCCGGACATCTTTAGTCAAAGATTCTTGGAAACGATTCAAAAACTGCATGAGGAACTCGAAGAAAATGTTCCCTACATCGATGATATCACCAGCCTGGTTAACGCGCGCAACACCCGCGGCGAAGCCGATGAACTGATCGTTGAAGATTTGCTGGAGCATTGGCCTCAAAATCAAAGCGAAATGACGGCTTTGAAAAAGCGGGTGCTTGCAAATCCGTTGTATAAAAATCTGCTCATCTCCGCAGACGCCACCTTCACCACCATTATTATCAAAACCCACAGCCATTCCAGCCTCGGACAGGATGTCGATGTTCTGGAAGGCTTCGAGGATGACGCTGAGGAGGGTCGCAATGTAAAATTAAAAGCCGCTGACCAGGCGGTCTATCTTACGGATGAAGAAAACAGCCGGGCCGTAAATGCGGCCCGCGGGGTAATCGAAAAATACCGGGCACCTGATTTCAACATTTTTTTAACCGGCTCCCCGGTGGTCACCCATTTCCTTAAGCGCAGCATGATTGCCGATATGCGCAAGTTCGTGGCATTGGCTGTGGCCACCGTGGCCATCTTGCTGTTTGTCATGTTCCGCCGTGTTTCCGGGGTACTCCTGCCGCTGGTGATCGTCTTCTTGTCCCTGCTTGCCACCATCGGCATCATGGCGCTGGCCGGTGTTGCCATCAAGGTCCCCACCCAAATTCTGCCCTCTTTTCTGCTGGCCGTCGGTGTTGGGACCTCGGTTCATATCCTGGCGATATTTTATCAGCGCCTTCAGAAGACCAGCGACAAGGAAGAGGCCATTGCCTATGCCCTGGGCCACTCCGGTCTTGCGGTGGTGATGACCAATGTGACGACGGCCAGCGGCCTGATGTCATTTGCAACGGCTGAGGTTGCACCGGTGGCTGATCTGGGCCTGTTTGCCGGAATCGGCGTCCTGCTGACCTTTATCAATACGCTGGTGTTGTTGCCTGCTGTTTTAGCGCTGGTGCCCATTGGCGCCAAAAAGTCAAACCACGGGCAGTCAAAAAGTACGGTTATGGACCGTTTCCTTAGCGCTATCAGCCATTTTTCGACCACCCACCCGGTTCCAATTCTCGTCGTCTGTTTTCTGATAGTGGGTCTATCGATTTTCGCTGCTTTACAAATTCGCTTGACCCACGATGTGCTGGGGTGGTTTCCTGAAAAAAGCGAAATCCGCCAGGCAACTGAAAAAATCGATCAAGAGCTGCGCGGCACCCTCAATCTTGAAGTCATTATCGATGCCGGCAATGAAAACGAACTATACAACCCCGCACTTTTGAACCGCATTGATAAAGCCGCTGCCGATACCGAATCGCTGGAATTAGAGGATGTGTTCGTCGGCAAAGCCTGGTCGCTGTCGACGATTCTGAAAGAAATCAATCAGGCCCTCAACGAAAACCGCAGCGACTACTATCGGATTCCATCAAACCGGGATCTGATCGCCCAGGAGTTTCTGCTCTTTGAAAATAGCGGTTCAGATGATCTTGAAGATGTGGTCGACAGTCAGTTTTCAAAGGCACGCTTTACGATCAAAGGCCCTTTCAAGGACGCGGTGAAATACAATCGCTTCCTTGACACCGTCAATCGCTATTTTGATGAGAATTTTCCTGAGACAACCATCACCCTTACCGGTCTGATGGTTCTGCTGTCACGCACCGTACACAATGCCGCCATTAGTATGGCCCGCAGCTATGTTATCGCCCTAATTGTGATCACGGCGCTCATGATCATTCTGATCGGGCGGTTCCGGATCGGTTTGCTCAGCATGATTCCCAACCTGGCGCCCATCCTGCTCATGCTCGGGATCATCGGCGCGACTCCCTTTAAGATGGATCTTTTCACCATGCTGGTCGCCAGTATTGCCATCGGACTTGCCGTGGACGATACCATCCATTTTATGCATAACTTCCGCCGCTATTACGAACAAAGCGGGGACCCCAAAAAGGCCGTTTATGAAACCCTGCGCACCACCGGTCGAGCGATGCTGGTCACCACCATCGTTCTTTCCATCGGGTTTTTAATATTTGTGTTCGCAAGTATGAATAACCTTTTCGCGTTTGGTGTGTTGACGGCCTTTACGATTCTCATGGCGCTGGCCGCCGATTATTTGGTGGCTCCGGCGCTGATGGTACTGGTTAATCGACCCCATACTTGAATTTTGCATGAAAATTAATGAGAAGCGGAGGAATAAAATGATACCCAATCAAATCGCAACCACCTTCATCAGCGTTTTACTGGTTCTTGTCGGACTAGGGCCGTTGCCGGGCGCATTTGCCGATGAGCCCCGGGCACGGGCTATCATGGAAAAGGTCGATGCCAGGGACGACGGCGACAACCAGACCGCCGATATGGAAATGATCCTCATCGATAAACGCGGCAACCAGCGCGTTCGCAAGATTGCAACATTCAGCAAGGACAGAGGCGTAGATGAGCTGAGGCTGATGTTTTTTGAGCATCCCGCAGATGTCAAAGACACCTCTTTTCTGACATATGATTATGACGATCCCGATAAAGACGATGATCAATGGTTATATTTGCCGGCTCTTCGTAAAACCAAACGGATTGCCGGCAATGACAAAAGCGGCAGCTTTATGGGCTCGGACCTTAACTACTCGGATATGACCGATCGCAATCTGGAGGATTACGATTTTACGCTTAAAAAAGAACTGGATGTCAAAGGCGTTAAGACCTGGTTGATCGAATCCATACCCCGCAGCAAAAAAGTGATCAAGGAAACCGGTTACAAAAAATCCTTTATCTTCGTGCGCCAGGACAACTACGTTGTCATCCGTGCCGTCAACTGGGTAAAGGACGGCGGATATTTGAAATATGTCGATGTTCGGCGCCTGGAGTTGATTGATGGGATCTGGGTGGCAACCGAGACATATGTAACCAAGAAAAAAGACAAAAAGACTGTCCATAAAACCATTTTGAAGCTTAACAATGTCAAGTTCAACCAGAAGCTTGAGTATGAGTTGTTTACCATACGCAGAATGGAAAAAGGTCTTTAGAACTGATTTCTAAACCCATCTTTTGCTCGAGGGCGGCGTTGTCCCGCGAAAGCGGGATTTCACGTCTAATTTAATTTGAATGTAGATAATAATTACCGTCTTCTGATATTTTGTATTTATTGATGAGCCAATTTATTAAACATATAGTATTTCTAGTTTCGTTTCTTTTTGTTTTTTTCTGGGTCCCCATATCAGGGGAATCGTATGCGCAGGATGAGGCGGGGCTGGAAGAAATCTTGAGCGGGTTTGAAGACAATCAAAAATCCGATGAAGATCTTGAGGGCGTCATTGAAGGTTTTGACGACGAAGCCCGAAACGAAGAAAAGAAGGAAGAAATGGAGGCGGAAGAAATTTTAGAAGGATTTGATGAAGATACTGCCGCGGCTGAGGTTTTGGTTCCCGAACAAGAATACCTGCCGGACTTTCTGAGCCTTGACGGATACGTCAAGCTGGGCTCGTCCTACAATATGTATCACCACCGGGCTGAAGGCACGGATACGGAATGGCATGGATTATCGCGGTTAAGGGCCAAAGTCGGGCTCGAGCTGGATGCCAAATTTTCAGAATCCTGGCAGGCACGGGTTGCGGGTCACGGGTTTTATGATGTTGCTTACGAGATCCAGGGACGCGATAAATTCACCCGGGAAGTACTGGATGAGAATGAAAACGAATTAGAATTCGGCGAAGTGTGGCTCCTGGGCAGTATTACAGATCAGCTGGATCTAAAGGCCGGAAGACAAATTGTTGTTTGGGGCAAATCGGATAACATCCGCATAACCGATGTGCTCAATCCCCTGGATCTGCGTGAACCGGGCTTAACCGACCTTGAAAATCTGCGGCTGCCCGTGACCATGACGAAACTGGATTACTTCCTCTGGGGATTAAACCTATCGGGTATGGTCATTCATGAAATTCGTTACAACAAAGACCCGGAATTCGGCAGCGACTTTTTCCCGGCCGCCGAGCCGCTGCCGACAACCGAAACCCCCGATACAGGATTTGATATCGATAATACCCAATTTGCCCTGGCGCTTCATGGAATCTTTCACGGCTGGGATGCGTCCCTTTACGGGGCCTATTTTTATGACGACACGCCCCATGTTGATGTCGATTCAAGCGGAAGTCAAAAATTAAAGCATGCCCGGCTTAAAATGATTGGCGGGGCTTTCAATATCGCTACGGGCAACTGGCTTTTTAAGACCGAGGCGGCTTATTATGATGGAATTCGGTTTTTCAACAGCGGCAAAGACTTTAACCGAATTGATGCATTGGTCGGGGTGGAATATTCCGGATTTACGGATACGACCCTGTCCTTTGAGATTGCCGACCGACATATTCTCAACTTTGATCGCCAAATCGAAGAAACACCGGATTTTAATGAGGAAGATCGCTGGGTATCCGCCCTGAGGCTGACAAGGACTTATCTGAATGAAACCCTTACCCTAAGCATGCTGGCCCAAACATGGGGTCTCAGCGGTGACGACGGCGCCTTGCAAAGATTTACGGCCGAATATGATCTAACCGATGCAATCGAACTCACAGGCGGGGTCGTTTTCTACAAATCCGGCGATCTGCCCAGATTCCGTGATGTCGGGGAAAACGATAGACTATACCTGGAGATCAAATACAATTTTTGATTAATTTAGGCGTTTTTAACAAAACCGGATGCCAGATCCGCCCAAGCAGACCAACCTGTTATTCGGGTTTATTGACTTTTACGATGACCAGCGTAATATCATCTTCTGATTTTTGGCCTTCAGTGAATTGGCGGATCTCATTATAGACACCGTTGAGGATATCATCGGCGCCTCTTTTGGCATTCTGGCGGATGATGTCACGAAAACGCTGCTTGCCGAACATCTTTCCTTTCTTATTAAACGCTTCCCAGATGCCGTCGGTGCCGATGGCGATGATCTGTCCGTTGGCTAAACCCCTGCGGTGGTTTTCAGCATATTCAAAAGCAGCATTTACACCCAGGGCCAACCCCGAACCCTTGAGCTCCTCAAAGGCGTCCTGCTGCGGATCATAGAGAATGGCCGGATCATGGCCGGCCCGCACCCAGTTCATACGATTTTTTTGTGGATCCACAGTTAAATAAAAAAGCGTCATAAACCGGCCGGTTTCAAGCACATCCTGGGTTAAGTGACGGTTCATGGCCGTGATGACTTCCGCCATGGTTCCGGGCTGCGAGGCGCGCATGCGCAAAAAGGCCCGGGCCGATGTCATCAGCAGCGCCGAGTCGACCCCATGGCCGGTGATATCACCCACCGCTATGGTAAACGGACCATCCGGATTTTCACGCCGCCATAGAAAATCAAAATAATCGCCGCCGATCTCATCGCAGGATACGTTTCGACCGGCGATGTCCAGGCCTTGAACGTCCGGTTTGCTCTGGGGCAGCAGGCTTTTTTGCACCTCTCCGGCCAGCGCCAGGGCCTTCTTATGCTCGGTCATATCGGTTATAAAAGCCATATTACCGATGATCTCTCCCTGGTCACCCCGGAGGGTGCTGCCATGTACTAAAATCGGCACATGGCGACCGTCTTTGGCCACCACGGTTCCTTCAAGTTCCCGGTATTCTTTGGCCAGGATCTCTTCGCTGTCGTTGGCCATATACTGCCTGAACTCCTCGGTGGCCAGATCAAGGGGTGTTTTGCCGATGACCTCATCGCGCGAATATCCGAGCAATTTACAGTAGGCATCGTTGGCATCCATAATTTTCAAATCCTCATCCATGAGGATAAAGCCTTCGCCGGCGGTTTCCACAATGCGGCGAAACTTCTCTTCGCTTTTGCGCAGCGCGTCTTCAGCCAGCTTGCGACTGGTAATGTCCACCAGCAGGCCCTGGTTAAATATTTTGTTGCCCTTATCGTCCCGCACCACCGAAGTTTGATCTTCAACCCAGCGGATCTGACCGTTTTTGGTTATGATCCGATAGAACTGGGTATATTCTTCCACGTCTTCTTCGGCATACTGCTTGATTTCTTCACCGATGCGTTCAAAATCATCCGGGTGGACAATATCTTTAAAGTGGATCTTATCATCGAGAAATTCCCTGGCGGTATACCCCATCTGACGGACATTATCGGAAACATACACCAGCTTTGGTTTTTCGCCGGCCATCCGTCGAAACAAAACCACCGGGCTGTTGTCGATAATCACCTGGGCCAGGCGCAGCTCTTCTTCGGTCCGGCACCGTTCAAGGCACTCTTGTTCAAGGCAAGCCGCGCGTTCGTTAATCTGGCTTTTGAGGTCCCTTACCTCCCGGAGCAGTTCGTCTTTTGTTTTGTTATTATCGGATTTCATCATTCCCTTCTTTTTTTACCGCTTTTCATAATAATGTTCCGAATTGCGGAATTGCGGCATAATGGGTTGTAGGGTTGTAGAAAAAACGTTTGAATATCGGAACGTTTTTTTGACAACCACTATATAATTGGATGGCTGAAACCACTTCTAATTGCCTACCGCTCCCGGTCAAAACAAACGGGCGGCTCATTGAGTCGCCCGTTAAGGAGGAGAGCAGATGAAGGACTGTAGGCTGCAGAAGCGACATCCACTCATAAATATAAATTAATGCCGTACTGTAATTTGTCAAATAATACAAATAAGCTTGATTTTCATGATAAAGATGTTATAATTGTAATAATCAATAAAGGCCCGCTCTTAATTGGCGGGCCGGTTTCGTTCTAAAGGAAAGATCCATTTGTCAAAGTGGCAACCTGAAGTATGGAACTATGAGAATTTTTTGAAAGGAGGATGTCACAATGGCTAATGGAATTGTAAAATGGTTTAATAGCAGTAAAGGCTACGGCTTCATTGAGCAGGAAGATGGCCCGGATGTATTTGTTCATCATTCCGGGATTAATGCAACCGGTTTCAAGTCTCTGTATGAAGGCGACCGCGTTACCTTTGATATAGAAGAAGGCCAAAAAGGTCCCGCTGCCGCAAACGTCACTGTGGAATAGCTGCCTATTGCTGAGTCAAAGCGCGTCAGTGCTTTAAACGTTGCGGTTGAAACCGTGGATTCTCGTGCGAAGCACGCGGTTTGAAAACAACCAATTAAAAACGGGCATTCCGTCTCCGTCTAACGGGGAGGGAATGCCCTTCTTATTTTGATAATATCGCTACCCTTGCCCGATCCGAATCAAATCAAGCGCCCATTTCCTTTTTGCTCATTTTGAATAAAAAAGATTAGGTCGCCTCGAATTGGGATCCGGACATATTATTCCAGGATCTCAAGAACGATGCGTTTTTTTGCCTTTCCAGATGCTGCGCTTAATAACGTTCTGATGGCCTGAGCAGTCCGCCCGTGTTTGCCGATAATCTTGCCCATATCTTCTTTAGCTACCCTAAGTTCCAGTATCAACGTCTGACCACCTTCAACCTCTGCAACCGTTACCTGTTCTGGATGGTCAACAAGTGCTTGGGCTATGTGACTGATCAATTCTTTCATGGCGCCATTCCCTTCGTTAGCTGTTGCGTATTGGGGGTACCCCGAGCATCAACGATTCGTCCAGAATTTCGCATTGTCATGATATCTTTAGCATATCTAAAGCGCGCCTGAAAGTCAAAAAGCATGCGAAATAAACTGGTTTGAATTTAGATTCTCTCTAAAAGGAAGGAGCAGGGGTCGCTGCTATTTGCCCACCGATTTCAACCAGATTGCTGCGGTCCATCCCCATATCGCGTTGAAAACAACTACAAACAGAGGGGTGAGCAAGCCAAGATCAAGACCCATGACGTCTTTATTTGCTTTCATTGGGAAAACGACGAAAAGCTGCACCAGTGTCGGACCCAGACTGAAAATAAATCCTCTGGAAAAAATGCGTGTTTTCATGAGCGGAAGTAGAAACAGCAGCCCCCAAATTCCTCCCCAGACAAGCCGCGGATATAAGAATGCCGGCGATAGCTGAGGTGCTATTTTTACGCCCAGTGCCGCTGTAATTCCGAACTCTCCGAAAATCCAAACTGCCAGACCATTGAGCAGGCCGCCCAAACAGCCCGCGGCAAATACCAAACTTGTGTTCCTGGCTAAGTTGCTCATCTAGCTTACCTCCTAAGCCTTGAATGCCTTTTATAATACTGACTTGGACATCACCTTGTTTTTAGAGAAAGATACATTTCCGTGTCTGATAAAAATTCGGGCAATTTTTTTTAAGCAGGTGAAGAAGATTATGTTTCTTCGCGTTTAAGATAAGCATTTTTACTTCTAATGTCTAAAAATATGACAAACGTCTCTTTCGCTAAAAAATAGATGTCTTTGAAGATGATCCTGATTTATGAAAGGACTTTTAATCGGTAAGACCGCGCTTTTATTTTTTCATTCTAAGTATGAACATGGGTATTATGCCCAAGGCGAGATAAATGAGATGTCCTGCCTGGCTTCATCGTCATCGTCGTTTGGTCCCCAGTATTTCCTCAAACGGATTGTGAAACGGTGTGTTTTTTCTTTGCCCGGGCGTTTTTTTTGCTGCTATCGATTTTTTTCGGCGTGTCGGTTTCCGCGGCCGTGGGCCTGTTGGCGCTCCGGGCTTGTTTCTCATGGATAAAGAGATCCGGTTGCGATCCAGATCAACGGCGATGACCCGCACTTTTACCGCCTGCTGCACTTTTATGTAATCGGCCGGATCCTTTACAAAGCTGTCAGACAACTCGCTGATATGCACCAGCCCGTCCTGATGGACACCGATATCGACAAATGCACCAAAGGCGGTCACGTTGGTGACGATTCCCGGCATTATCATTCCCGGCCTGAGATCGGATATCTGCTTGATGCCTTTGGCGAACTCGATGGCTTCAAATTGCCGACGCGGATCACGACCGGGTTTGGCCAGCTCTGCGAGAATATCCTCGAGGGTCGGCCTTCCGACTTGAGCGCTGACATACCGGGACACGTCAATCTTTGTTCTCAACCCGGCGTCTTTCATCAAATCGGCAACAGAACAGTTCAGGTCCCGTGCCATCGCATCCACTACCGGATAGCTCTCCGGATGCACGGCACTGGCATCCAGGGGATTGGCGCCTTCAATGATTCTCAAAAAACCGGCCGATTGCTCATAGGCTTTCGGGCCCAGCCGCGGAACCGCTTTTAGCTCCTGTCTGGAATTGAAAGGGCCGTTTTCATCGCGGTACTTGACGATATTTGCGGCCAGCCCGGGTCCGAGTCCCGAGACATAGGCCAGCAGCTCAACGCTGGCACGGTTTACGTCTACACCGACGGCATTCACGCAACTGATGACGACATCATCCAGCGCCTGTTTCAATGCGGGCTGATCGACATCGTGCTGGTATTGCCCCACCCCGATCGATTTGGGGTCGATTTTAACAAGCTCCGCCAAAGGATCCATCAGGCGTCTGCCGATCGAAACGGCTCCGCGGATGGTGAGATCCAGATCGGGGAACTCGTGGCGGGCGGCCTCCGATGCGGAATACACTGAGGCACCGCTTTCATTGACCAGAATCACCGGAGTTTCCTTCAGAGGCTCAATTTTGCGAATAAAGGCCTCGGTTTCTCTCCCGGCGGTACCGTTTCCAACCGCCACCGCTTCGATTTCATGGCGCTTACACAGATGGATGATGGATTCGGCTGCTTTCAGGTCCCGCCTTTCATCCAGGTGCGGATAAATCGTGTCGTGGTGGAGAAGTTTCCCCTGACGGTCCAGGCAGACGACCTTGCAGCCGGTTCGGAAACCGGGATCGATTCCCATAACGCGTTTGGCACCCAGCGGGGGTGCCAGAAGCAGCTGGCGCAGGTTGCGGGCAAATACCTCGATGGCATGTTTCTCAGCGCGCTGCCGGGTGGCGAGTCGTGCCTCGGTTTCCATGGAACGTGACAGCAGCCGTTTGAAAGCGTCATGGACGGCTAGCTTGACCTGTTCGGCGTCGGCGGCAGCACCCCTGACAAAAAGGGCTTCGAGCAGCTCCAAAGCGTCCGGTTCCGGAGGTGCAATGCTCAGATTTAGAACCGCTTCCTTTTCCCCGCGGCGCATGGCCAGGATGCGGTGGGAAGGGGCCCTGGCGGCAAATTCCTGCCAGTCAAAGTAATCTCGATACTTGGCGCCTTCGGTTTCCTTTCCGGAGGCCACCCGGCTTTGAATGAAGCCCTTTTTAAAATACAACGCCCGCATTTTTTTACGTGAGCCGGGATCCTCATTGATGATTTCGGCCATGATGTGCCGGGCACCTTCCAAGGCATCCTGCGGTGATGTCACCTCCTTTTCAGGATCAACAAATTCGGTGGCAAGCTTGAGCGGATCCTGCCCCGTCTGTTCCAGAATTTTAAGCGCCAGGGGTTCGAGACCTTTCTGGCGCGCAATCGTTGCTTTGGTCCTGCGTTTCGGACGGTAGGGCAGGTAAATATCCTCCAGCAATGTCAGGCTTGCAGCGCAAAGCACTTTTTGCTTCAGTTCCTCGCTAAGGTGACCATGGCTTTCAAGGGATTTGAGTACGGCGGCCTTGCGGGCGTCGAGTTCTTGGAGTTGATTCAATCGATCCCTGATGGCGGTGATGGCCACCTCATCGAGGCTGCCCGTGGCCTCTTTGCGATAGCGGGCGATGAAAGGAATGCTGTCTCCTTGTCTGAGAAGGCTCACGGTGGTTTGGACGCCTGCAGCGGGCAGCGTGAGTTCATCTGCGATAGTCGAAATATGGTCGATCGTCATCGTTTTCTTTACCGTCCTCACCTTGATGTGATAAATTCGAATTGGGGTGACAGTTGAAAATGATAGGCCAATAATGCAGGCCCGCCGGTTAAAGTCAAGTAAAACAAGAGGCAATGTTCAGAATTCTTTGGATAATAATAAAGTATCTCACATATCTGGCCGTTCTGGTGGATTGATCACCCTTTTAAATCGCTGCGACCTGCAAATATGGCTGCCGGCGAGCTCAGGGCTTTAGAAAGCAGAAGTCTCTCCAACCCTTATGTAAACGGGCAGTACTATGTGATTTGGAGAGATGTCAGTGAAATTAAACACGAAATCTTAATCCACATTCAGGATGGCGTTACCCAAATAGCGGTCACGCCGATCGACTGGAGTTTTGGAAAGGGAGATATATAGGAACGATAGCGTAATTGTGGTCATTGCAAATTTTTTACGATTCAAATTTCAAAATTTCGTTCAAAATCCGCTTCTAA
>JASFGM010000019.1:0-13441 GCA_050123755.1 Desulfobacterales bacterium | reverse complement strand
AAACCCATCTGTTTTTCTTTTTGACGAACCGCTATCCAACCTTGACGCCAAGCTGCGTACCCAGATGCGTACTGAAATTAAACGCTTGCACCAAAAAGTTAACTCCACCATCGTTTATGTCACCCATGATCAAGTCGAAGCCATGACGCTGGCAGACCGCATCATCGTGATGCGTGATGGATATCTTGAACAGGTTGGCCAACCGATAGAGGTGTTTCAAAAACCGGCTAACACCTTTGTCGCCGGATTTATCGGCACGCCACCCATGAACCTGGTTCCGGCTAAAATAATAACGACGGGCAGCGGATTGAATCTGGATGTTGAAGGAAAATTTAAAATACCGATCCCCCAAAAAGCAGATGCAAAGATCAAGACGGAAATGGATGTCACCATGGGTCTCCGCCCGGAGGACTTAACCATTGACGATGAAAATAGTAGAATTCCTGAAGAATGGAAAGTCGAAGGGATTGTTGAAGTCGCCGAACCGCTGGGCAGCGAAACCCATATGCACATGGATCTATACGGCCTAAAATTTCTGGCCATTAGTGAAGGCCGCAGAATCGTGAATCACGGCGATAAAATAGTTCTGGCGATGAATCTTGCGCACCTGCACATTTTTGATGCTAAAACCCGGCTTTCGATCTATTAATATCCGATAAAATTGGGAAAATAATCGTTTACGAAATACTATAAATCCCCTGGGGGGGAATCCCCAGGGGATTTGATTTTGTTAATACCAACAACCTCCGCCTTTACCATAAAACCCGCGGCCCATTCCCATCCCGGGGCCACCGCGCCGGTATCCGCCTCCTCGACCCGTAAAAAATTCCGGATTCTCGCTTTGCATCTTGATACGGTGCTCGACCCGTTTTTCGTCCAACTGGCCTTCAAGATCGGAAATTTCCTTCTGCAAGCTGACGGCTTTCTTGGCATCCGGTGCCTTTTTTGCCAATTCACTTCTTAACTCAAGTTCTTTTTGATAGAGTTTCTCCCTGAGTTCACTGGTGGCTTCAAAAAAGGCCTGGCGCTCTTTGTTCAGCTTGGCAATGTCTTCATCGTTTAGATCACTCTGATATCCCGGACCGCCATAACCCCGGGGGCCGTCAGCCCAGCCGCGGTGCATTCCATAACCAGAGCCCATCTGATTCCCATAACCCCAATGTCCTCTGCCCCAGCCGGCGAAAGACGTAACCGCGATCCCGAGGACAGCCACGATAGCCAATACCATAAAAATCTTACCTGTTTTGTTAAAATTCATTTTTATACCTCCGTTTTGTGAATTTAAAATTTCATATGAAATTTTGAATTGTTATTTGTTATTGGAGTCTATGATTCATTCATTAATTTTTGCCCTGCTTATATGGCAAATCGCGTGCCATAATTGAAGGAGGAAAATAAAATTTTATATAAGCAATTGATTTTACAAAAATAATTTTTATAATTGAGTTAAAGCCGAGGGTAAAAATCCATTCTTGCCGCTTGAATTTGGTAAAATAATGGATACTATCTATCCAGCCAAGATGGATACATTGGGTATTTTGTATACAATTAAAAAGCCTTTCGGCTTTTTAATTTGCTCTAAGAGTTCGTTATGTTTTTCAAATCAAAAAATAGAAAATTCTGGACAGGGGTTCCGCCGTGGGTGTTAATCGGGGCTATGGCCGTACTGCTGCCGATTGTTGTTTTTATTACCATTGAAAACATCAACCGCCAGAAGGAAAAAAGCATCCATCTCCTGCTGGAAAAGGGAGCGGCCCTGATCCGGTCGTTTGAGGCCGGCACCCGCACCGGGATGATGGGCCGGCAATGGGGTGAATTTCAGCTGCAACAGCTTCTTTCTGAGACGGCCCAGCAACCGGATATAATTCATCTTTTGGTAGCCGATGAAACCGGGAAAATCCTCGCCCACAGTAATCCCGATCAGATTGGTCGTATCCATGGCGCTCAATTGGATCTTAAGAAAATATCGAGCTCTAAAATCCTTCAATGGCGCCGGATTACCCAACCCGACGGTAAAAACGTCTTTGAGGTTTATCGAGAATTCATACCTGCCGGCCCCCCGGGGAGGAAGGGGATGATGCGGCGTCACATGCAGATGATGGGCCGTAGATCTCAACCTCGCTGGCAGGAAAATGCAAATATCTCGGAATTGCCCCAGATTATATTCGTAGGGTTGGACATGAGCCCCATTGAAGAGGCCCATAAGGCTGATGTGCGACATGCCGTCATTATGGGGGCCATCCTGCTGCTGGTCGGATTTGCCGGGTTTACGCTGCTGTTTATGCTTCAAAGTTATCGCGCCACGCGGGCTTCGCTTTCCAGGATAAAGGCATTTTCCGATCACGTCGTGGAGAATGTACCCATCGGCTTATTGGCCCTGGACAATCAAGGAAGAATTGCCGCCTTCAATCATGGTGCTGAATCCATTCTGCAACTTTCCGCCTCAAAAGTCATCGGCGGGGAGGCCCAAAAAATACTTCCGGCCGAACTCCTAGAAGAGATAAAACATTCTCAAAATCAGGATGATGTCATCGAAAAGGAAATCGAATGTACCACATCCGAAGGAAATAAAGTCCCGCTTGAAATCGGGGCCAGCCGCCTTAAAGATGAAGATGATGTTTTCCTGGGCAATGTCCTCCTGTTTAAAGACTTAACCGAAGTGCGTACCCTCAGGAGAGAAGTCGCACGGAGTCAGCGTCTGGCCTCGGTGGGCAGACTGGCTGCCGGGGTCGCTCATGAAATCCGCAACCCCTTGAGCTCCATCAAAGGATTTGCCACCTATTTTAAAGAAAGATACCCGGACAGACCGGATGATCAGCAGACCGCCGATATCATGATCCATGAAGTCGACCGCCTCAACCGGGTCGTGGGACAGCTTCTGGAATTTGCAAGGCCCGTCCCGGTAAAACGGCAACCGATTTCTTTGCAGGACCTTCTCAAAGACTCTATCAGGTTAATTGAAGACCGGGCCGCCCAAAAAAACATTTCAATTCAAACCCGGAATGACACAGGCATTGATGCGGCATGGGGCGACCCTGATCGGATCAATCAGATCCTTTTAAATTTATACCTTAACGCAATTGACTCCATGCAAAATGGCGGGGAACTCAATGTGGAACTCTCATCAGAGGGTGATGGCGAAGAAATCTGTATTAAAATTTCCGACAGCGGGGGCGGGATCAATCCGGAGCATCTTTCCAAGGTGTTTGACCCCTATTTTACGACAAAATCTACCGGCACCGGTTTAGGACTGGCCATCGCTCATAACATCGTGGAGGCAATGGACGGCAGTATAAAGGTGGAAAGCGATAAAAAAAGGGGAACCACTTTCAGTGTAAGAATCCCTTTGTCGAATAGCCAACCCGAAGAGAATATAAGCTCGTGAAAAATAAACGTACAATTTTGGTGGTCGACGACGACCACGCCCACCGCACCATGCTCAGCACCCTGATCAGCGGTTGGGGATATGCGGTCTCGGAGGCTGATGACGGATCCAGCGCTGTCGAAAAAGTTAAAGAAGCCTCCTTTGATCTGGTGCTGATGGATGTGCGCATGGTCAAGGTTTCCGGCCTGGAAGCGCTTGAAACCATCAAATCCTATAATCCGGCCATCCCGGTGATCATCATGACCGCCTACTCATCGGTTGAAACCGCAGTGGCAGCTTTGAAACAGGGGGCTCATGATTATCTGACCAAACCCCTTGACTTTGATAAACTGCGATTGACCCTTGAAAGGGCCATGGAGCACACCCGGCTCAAGGCGGAAAACCGGTTGCTGCGGGAAACCCTCGGTAAACAGTTTGACAGCCAGAACATCATCGGTAAAAGCCCCAGCATGATAACGCTTTTGGAAACCGTGGCCCAGGTTGCCCCATCTGAAGCCACGGTCTTAATCTCGGGAGAATCCGGAACCGGCAAGGAATTGATTGCCGGCGCCCTCCACTTTAACAGTCTTCGAAAAACCGGGCCTTTTGTAAAAATCAATTGTGCGGCCATCACCGAAACACTTCTGGAATCCGAGCTGTTCGGCCACGAAAGAGGCGCTTTTACCGGCGCTGACCGTCGCAAAGAGGGTCGCTTTTCCCAGGCCCATAAAGGTACGCTGTTCCTGGATGAAGTCAGTGAAATGTCGCTCATGATGCAGGTAAAATTGCTGCGGGCCATTCAGGAACGGGAGTTTAACCGCGTGGGCGGCGAAACCACCATTCAGGTCGATGTGCGCGTCATTGCCGCTACCAATAAAAACCTTGTGGAACAAATAAAAGAGGGGGCTTTCCGTGAAGATCTCTACTACCGGCTCAACGTGGTCGAGCTCCAAGTCCCTCCGCTATTGGAAAGAAAGGAAGATATACCGTTGCTGGCCCGGCATTTTCTTGAAATTTTCACTGATAAAAACCGTAAGGAAATAAAGGGTTTTACACCCCAAGCCATGGACAATCTGATCCGCCATGACTGGCCGGGAAATGTTCGCGAATTAATGAATGCAGTCGAGCGGGGGGTTGTGCTGGCCCGCTCGAATTATCTTGGCGTTGAGGACTTTCCGTTTATGAAAGATTCGCTGTTGCAAAACGACCCGGACTCAGCCAATCCTGCCGAGCGTTTCATGAGCGCTGATATACCACTGGAAGATGTTGAAAAGGCCGCCATTTTAAATACCCTGGAGGCCGCCGGCGGCAATAAAAGTGAAGCCGCACGACGACTGGGTATAACCCGTAAAACCCTGCACAAAAAGCTGAAAGCCTATGGAGTCATGAATTAGTTATTTAGAGCCCGGTAGTCTTTAATCGAATCCTGTTGCTTGCCACACGATTTTGTCGCTTCTGGTCACTGGCTGCTGGCCACTGGCTTCTGGATGCTCGATTGGTCTTGATATAGGTGCAAGGAGGCATACGGCACACGACTTAGGACATGATAAAGGATGATTGGATACTTTACTTTTAAATCCGCAATCCAAAATCTAAAACCCGAATTCCACAGCAGACCTTTACTTGACCATCAGAGTCATTATCATATAGAAAATTTTTCGTGGCATATTAAAGATGGGAGGTCTTGATGAGCAACCATATTATCCGTTGCCCTGAGTGCGGAGCGGCCAACCGGATACCGGTCGAAAAAGGCGGCATTGCCGCCAAATGCGGCAAATGCCATACGCTCCTGCCGACAGATCAAAATAAAGCCGCTGCGCACGAAGCAATAAAAATGCGTTGCACGGAATGCGGGACAAAAAATAAAATTCCGGCAGGTAAGATTGATGCGGGTGGCAAATGCGGAAAATGCGGTTCTGCACTTAAAACCGAGGAATTGTTTGAACCGCAGCCTGTTATGGTCACCGACAGTAATTTTGAAGTCAAAGTATTAAAATCTCCCCTGCCGGTATTATTGTTTGCCTGGGCGCCCTGGTGTCCGACCTGTGGTTCGGTAACGCCGATTATCGATGAATTCGCCTCCGATACCAAGGGCAAAGTCCGGGTGGGCAAGATAAACGTTGACACGAATCCCACGCTGACTTCTAAATACAACATCATGAGCGTGCCCTTTTTGTTTATTTTTGATAACGGCCAGATGAAAGAGAGCATGCCGGGGGGCTTGCAGAAACATGACATAATGATGAAAATGTCAAAATACATATAAAACCCTTCATATTTTGCTCGATGGCTGTGTTGTGATCCGTTACAAAATGCTCACGTACTAACGTGTACGCTGCGCTTTTGAAACGAATCACGCCTTGCCCTCAAACAAAATCTAAAGGCTTTTATATGTATTTAACAATTAATTATAATGAAATCGGAAAATAAAAATAAACAGGTGGCGGAGAAGATTATTGACATTCTGCAGAGCGGATTGACGCTGAATGCGGATACACTGCATTATATCGATTCGACGTTTTCAAATCCCTCCATCGGCGAACTTGAGGAATTGCTTCGGGATGAATCCAGCTGTGAAACGGATTCGCTAATCGAGCTGCTCTTTTTCCCGGATGAATCCGTGCAAATGCAATTGGAAGAAATACTGGGAGAGAGCCAGCTTCAGAAGCAGGACGAACAAGATATCCAGAATATGGTTTGTACCAAAGCCTTTCAAACCCGCATTCGTTTCCCGGACGACAGGGGTTCGCTGGGAATGGAAGTGACCCCTTCAATCGTGGCGCAGTTCATTGCGCGCCTAAACCTATTGAGGTGTATGAACCCCAAACTAAGCGCTTCCATCGCCGAATATGTTCCCTTCGCTTTTCAAACCCGATGCAGGGTCCGGCTCCGAAACACAAAGCCAATCACTTCACAAAACAAAATTTTATTCCTGCAGGCGTTTTTTGAAAAACCAGAAATTGATAATGATGAATTTTTGGATTATTTCGATTTTATATTAAGCTTTTTAGACGAGTGTAAAGATGCGCCGGATATGTTCCCGGCGCTAATGGCCAAAAAAAGATTCTATTTCCAGAGTTTGCAAAAAGCCAAAAATTTAGATATTCAGTTAACAAAACACAATGTCGAAACCCTATTATTGAGAGGCAAACGCGTAACCTATGTCGATACGGCCGATGCCCGTAAAAAGATACGGATGATTGATCGAATCAGCCTGGCCGTTTTTGGAAAAACCGAATTTTTTGATTTGATGCCGGCTGGTGAGAAATCCATTACCCTGGAAGGTAAAGAAGATATCGACAAACTGATCAAAGAATTGGGTTAGGGGCTTTAATTCAAAAAGATCAGCCACTAAGACACGAAGGCACAAAGAAGGAATATGAAGTTTAAACTTCTGTCAAAAAGATTGGAATGTTGGAATTCATAGACGTTTAATTTGAGGATTTATCATGAGATCAACAACTCGAATTTGTTCGCTTGGTTCAGCTTTTGTGCTCGGAGCCCTGATGCTTGTTCTTTTAGGCGGGCTGCAGGATTTGGGGGCCGCAGCCGAGAGTGCCAGCCTCACGGTAGAGCATATCCTGGATCGCGTCGAAAATAAGTATACGAATTCAAATTTTTCAGCAGATTTTATCCAAAAATCGACCATCAAAGCGATGGAAATTACAGATCTGGCTACAGGCAAGGTTTACATCAAATACCCCGGAATGATGCGCTGGGAATATGAAAAACCGGATCGACAAATCATTATTACCGATGCGGATAGGCTGTGGATTTACCGACCCGAAGACAACCAGGTCATGACCGGCAATGCACCCACGTTTTTCCGAGACGGCAAAGGGGCAAGTTTTTTATCCGATATCCGGCTGATTCGACAAAAATTTGATATCTCCCTGGAACAGGGCCAGCAGGGACAAAGCGACCTTTTCTATCATCTAAAGTTGACACCCCTCGAAAAGACACTGGATATCTCTATGATAGGCCTGATGATATCCAAACAAACCTTCAACGTACTGCAGGTCACCACCCTGAATTTTTACGGTGATGAAACCCGCATCGATCTGGTCAATTCTGCATTTGGCGTCAATCTGGATGACACGATGTTCAGTTTTAAGATTCCGGAGGGAGTGGATGTGTTGCAAATAGACGAATAAAGTGGGACATGTCAGAAAACTAAAGTCAAAGCGGTATAAAATCTTGTTTGACAACGGTGCGAATAATAAGTTAGACAGATAAACATCAAATTCAAAACGTCGGGAAATTAACCGACAGCATAACTCGAACCCTTTCAGGTGAGTTATGAAAAGATATTTCCCCAAAATTCCGATATAAAGCCTCTGGAGGATTTCATACCTAAATAGAGGCTTTTGCATTTTTGTCTTCTACGCTTTCAATCTGCTTGAATCGAAGCAACATATAGCGGTATAAAAAGCCTGTGTGCGCAACAAATCTTTCAAAACTCGGAATCCTTAAGGAAAGGAGGCGATGTAAAAATCTGGCGAAAGTGTTATATATTTATGTTTCCACCAACAATATGAGCTTTAGGGGAGGTGGCATTATGAAAAAACTTTGGATTATCCTCATTTGTGCGCTTCTAATACCTGCGGCAGTCAATACGGCCGAATCAAAAATTGAATTGACCTACTGGACACATGAAGATCCAAACCGAACCGAGATTGAAAACAGATACATCAAAGAATTTGAAGCTTCAAATCCAGACGTTACGGTCAAAAGGGTCACAAATCCCTCGAAGAAAATGGCCGAACTGATTCTGACTGCTTTTGCGGCGAATCAGGGACCGGATATGTTCAATTTGCAGATTGAAGACGAGTATGCCTACATCGTCAATAATCGTCTTGCACCGGTTGATTATAAGGCTGCCGGTTATGCAAGTGTTAAAGCTATTTACAATGCTTATCTTCCTAAAGTGCTTGATCCGGTTACCTTTAAGGGGAAGCTATATGGGCTTCCGTTGGAACTGACAAATTGGTGTGTCTACCTCAATGAGAGAGTGTTTAAAGATGCCGGGCTTGATCCTGATAAGAGTTTTCCGAAGACATGGGAAGAAATGGTTGAGATATCAGAAAAGATCGCCATTCGCGATGGAGAAATCATTAAGCGCCGAGGATTTGACTTTCGGTATCCGTATTATCTGGTTTCCATGGTTCCCATGGCCGAACAGCTTGGGGGAAAGCTCATCAGCGATGATGGCAAAACAGCGATCATCAACGACAAGGCCTGGATCCAATTTCTTGAATTCATGAAGGAATGGGGCCCGAATGGGAAAAACCTGGGTTCCCCAACTTATACGAATGCAAGAAAGCTTTTCAACAAGGATAATAATGACATGGGTATGTGTCTTTCCGGTCTTTACCAGGCGGGAAGAATCCGAGCAGACAATCCTGAATTTTACAATAGCGGAGAATGGCGGGTTGTTCCGTACCCAAAATTTAAAAATGCCGTAGAGGACGTCGCCAGCGCCTACTACGGACATTACTTTGTGGTCAACGCTCAGAAACCCGCGAAAAACCAGCAGATGACATGGAAGTTTATCGGGTATATGCTCGGCCACTCTGAAGAATATCTTTCAAAAGTGGGTCTGATACAGCCCACCGTCAAACTCATGGGATCTGAGACATTCAAAGCCATGCCTTACTCGAATGTGTTCAAAGCCGACATGGAAAGAGGTCATGTCGTTTATTATGGTGAGAACAGCGCCAAAATTCAGCAACACATTAGAGCGGCCGTCGAATCAGTTATGCTGGCCGGAGACTCACCGGAAAAAGCGCTGAAAAATCTAAGAAGAAAAGTGCAAGAAGTACTTGATGAAAAATAATTAATTTTAGTCAAGAAAACAGGAATGGGACTGCAGCTCATCCCTGTTTTCTTTATTGGGAAAGTGCTAGATATGATCGCACGTATATTAAACCCCGACATCGAACAGAAAAAGGCGCGCTGGGGATGGGTGTTCATTTTTCCGTCGCTTGTTTTTTTCTCACTCTTTAACTTTTATCCGATTTTTAATGCCCTTTACACGAGCCTATTCAGGAAGAAACTGTTGTCGCTGAAGCCGCCTGCATTCATTGGGTTTGACAATTATATTTACCTTTTCAAATCCCCTGACTTCTGGAACTCGATCAGAGCTACGGTTGTGTTTACCATAGGCACTTTCATCCCAATGGTGGTATTCAGTCTGATATTTGCCGTGTTCATAATGTCGAGAAAGAGATTCAAAAAGTTTTTCCAGATGGCCTATTATTCTCCTGCTGTTTTGTCATCGGTTG
Source organism: Desulfobacterales bacterium (assembly GCA_050123755.1). GTDB lineage: Bacteria > Desulfobacterota > Desulfobacteria > Desulfobacterales > JAHEIW01 > JAHEIW01. The sequence continues at coordinate 3,793 of JASFGM010000019.1, read as the reverse complement.
TGGTTGCGTCCATTTGGCTTTTGATATTTGATCCGAGGGGATTGAGTAATCAATTGGTAAATTTTATTTTGAATACACCTGGCTTAGATCACAAATGGCTGGCAAATTCTGCGATGGTTCAAATGTCAACCATGCTGGTTTATTTCTGGAAATATGTCGGCTACTTTACCATAATATTTCTTGTTGGATTGGCAGCTATTCCTCAAAGTATCCATGAGGCCGCCAAAATGGATGGTATCAACGCCTGGACTGGCTTTTGGTACATTACACTTCCCCTTTTAAAACCCACAACCATTCTGGTCTCCATTATGTCAATGCTCCAGTGTCTGAAAACCTTCAGTACCCAATATCTCTTCACTCAAGGAGGCGCTCCGATGGAGCCCATAAATGTAATCACCTTGAATTTATATCACACCGCGATTAGAGATCATCGAATCGGTTTGGCAAGTGCCATGAGCATCATCCTCTTCTGTATCATGCTCTTTTTCACGTGGTTGCAGTTCAAAGGCTCGCGATCCGACGAAGTCAGCTATTGAGAAGGGCTTTTATTATGTTACAATACCTCAAAAGCAAAAAGAAGACCTCCGTCCAGCCTTTTATAATAGATTTATTTGTCTGGGTATTTCTTATCATTGCGGCATTATTTATTCTGGCCCCTTTCGTATTCATGTTCACGGCTTCAGCAATGCCGGCCAACGATATCATGAAAATGCCTTATCGATGGATACCCAAAGGTTTTTACTGGCAGAATTTCTGGCAGGGCATAAGGGGAAATGATGGAAGTTTCATTTATCTCAGAAATATCCTGAATTCATTAATCGTGGCTTCAAGTGTAACTGCGACAACCGTTATCCTTTCAGCTCTTACCGGATTCGGCCTGGCAAAATACCATTTTAGAGGCAGATATTTCGTCTTCATGATGATTTTGGCCACGATGATGATTCCTTTCGAAGTGATCATGATTCCCCTTTATCTCATTGTCACCAAGTTAGGGTTTCAGAATTCATACCCAGGATTGATAACCCCGTTTCTGGTTAGTGCCTTCGGCATTTTTCTAATGCGACAATATTACATCACCTTCCCGGATGAAATATTGGATGCCGCAAGAATCGATGGTGCAAGTGAACTGATGATTTTCAGCAAGATTATTCTTCCAAACAGTGTACCGGCGATAGCGACCCTTGCAGTGCTTACATTTAAAAGCCAGTGGGATAATTTACTGTGGCCTCTGCTCGTGGCCCAGAGTGAAGAAATGAAAACGATTCCCCTGTATATTGTCAGGTTCACGGCGGAGAAGCATACAGACGAAGGTGCGATGATGGCTGTTGCGGCAATAGCGAGTATCCCTATATTAATACTGTTTTTTAAGTTATCGAAGTACTTCCTTGGGGGCGCAACCGTATTTTCGGTAAGGAAGGGGTGATCATGGGGACGGTCTACATTTTTGATATGGGAGGCGTGCTTGCCTACAATACCGATGTTTTTCCCGATGTTTTCGATTTCCTCGAAATTACCAGCGAACAATTCAGTACTTTTGCAGGAAAAAATCTGGAAAGACTTCTAAATGGCGAGGTGACGGCTGATGAATTTTGGAGCAGTTTCTCCATCCGATACGGTAAAAAAGTTGAGGAAGAGTTATTCGGTAAATTTTTCAGCCCACGCATAGATCCAGGCGTAATGGAGATAATAAAGCAGCTCAAAAATGATTCCAGAGTTGTTTGCGGTACAAATACTTTTGATCCGCATTACGACTATCTCTTAGAGTGCGGCTATTACGATATTTTTGACGCTGTTTTCGCTTCGAATAAAATGGGTGTTTCAAAGCCCAGTCCGGATTTCTACCGGTACATTCTAAATGATGAGGGAATTAAACCCGAAGATGCGCTTTTTGTGGATGACTCCGAGGTAAACGTTTCGGCCGCCAAAAAATTGCAGATAAAGTCTATTCTATTTACAGATTCACATTCTTTGGGCCACCATATTAAGCGCCTCCAGGCACCAGGTTAAACCCCCTGATAATTTAAATGCTATTGATGATTTCATCCGGAATATCCGCATTGGTGTAAACCTTCTGCACATCGTCGCAGTCTTCCAGGGCGTCCATGAGCTTGATCATCTGCTCGGCTTCTTTACCCTTCAAAAATGTGGTTGACTGCGGCAGCATGGTCACTTCAGCAACGATATAGGGAATGGATGCGCTGTCGATGGCCGCTTTGACCCCCTCAAAATCTTGGGGCGCGGTGATGACTTCAAAATTGCTGTCGTCCTCGCGAATATCCTCGGCCCCGGCATCCAGCGCTGCCTCCATCAGGGCCTCTTCATCCACGGCTTTATTTTCAATAGCGATGTAGCCCTTTTTATCGAACATCCAGGCCACACATCCGTTTTCACCCATATTGCCGCCGGCTTTGCTGAATATGTAACGGATATCGGCTACCGTTCGATTCTTGTTGTCCGTAAGAGATTCGATCAGAACGGCCGCTCCCCCGGGGCCATAACCCTCGTAAATGCTTTCTTCATAATTAACGCCCTCTAACTCGCCGGTGCCCTTTTTGACGGCCCGTTCAATATTATCTTTGGGCATGTTTTCGCTTCTGGCAGCCAGAACGGCGGTTCTCAATCGCGGATTGGCATCCATGTCACCGCCGCCCATGCGGGCGGCAACCGTAATTTCTTTAATCAGTTTCGTAAAAATCTTGCCCCGTTTGGCATCGGTAGCGGCTTTTTTATGCTTTATACTCGACCATTTGCTATGACCCGACATTTTCCCTCCTAACCTGGACAAGCCAAAGGGAATTCGTTTTTCGCCTTTTAGTTATTAGCTTGTCCAAAAAATTCTAAATCCGAAGCACGAAATGCGAAACAAAATCGAAATTCAAATATTCCAATGTTCGAAACCATCAGCGTAAATTTTTCTCGAATATGATTTTGAAGCTTAGATTCAGCGTTTTGGATTTTTGTCATTAGCGTTTCGAGTTTGTTTCGAATTTCGATATTCGCTATTCGGATTTAATAAATTATTCTGAAAATGCAATAATTTTCTATTACCTCCTGAACCCCATTCCCAGAATGAAAATCTCCTTGCTATCTTTGCGGCTGCTCTGAGGTTTAAAGATTTTATGGGCTCTAAAATGACTTCTGACTGAATCGGAAAATTTCTTAAATTCTTCACCCTGAAAAATTTTGCAAACAAACGACCCGCCGGGTTTCAACGCCATCTGGGCAATATTCAGGGCGGCCTGGCACAGTTGATAAGATCGTTCGGCATCGATCGTTTTATTGCCGGTGGTGGCCGGCGCCATGTCACTTAGGACCACATTAAACCGGCTTTCCCAATCTTCACTTTCAATCCATGCGCGATCGATCGCCAGGATATCAACCTGAAGCGTTTCAACCTGGGATGGATTCTGTATCGTAACCGGCTTCAGGTCAATCCCGAAAACCTTTCCGCGCTTACCGGTTAGCTCGGCAGCATAAAGCAGCCAGGAACCGGGCGAACATCCCAGATCCAAAACCTGGTCGCCTTTTCTGATTAATCGATATTTTTTTTGAGCCTCTTTCAGCTTATACACAGATCTGGCCGGATAACGTTCTTTTTTGGCGCGCTCTGAATAATGATCCGTCCAGCGCTGCTGTTTTTTTTTAACCAAGGCGTTTCATTGTTCCGTGTTACGGGTTACAAGTAGCGGGCTGCGGGTTGATTGTCCGAAAAACAGTCTTTAAATCTGCTCCTTTAAAGAATCTAACCGCCACTCTTTTAAATAGATAACTAAAATTTTTTCGCTGTGCACTC
>JASFGM010000018.1:0-13564 GCA_050123755.1 Desulfobacterales bacterium | reverse complement strand
TAAAATATGGATTGCAAATTTGTTCCCTCGGTCTGTTCTTATTGCGGAACCGGCTGCGGTATTTTGTATGAGGTTATCGACGGTAAAATCAACAGCACGCTGCCGATGAAAACCCATCCGGTCAATGAGGGCAAGCTGTGCATCAAGGGCTGGAATCTGCATGAGCATGTCAACAGTTTCCTGCGATTAAAACAACCCCTGGTTAAAACCTTCGGCCGGTTCATTAAGGCCGACTGGGAAGAAGCCCTTCAACTGACAGCCGATCGATTCGGCGAAATCATCGAAAAATACGGTCCCGACAGCGTGGGTGTGCTGGTGTCCGCCAAAATCACCAATGAAGAAAATTATCTGGCCCAAAAATTTGCCCGAGCCGTCATCGGTACCAACAACGTCGATCACTGCGCCCGTCTCTGACACTCTTCCACGGTGGCCGGTCTGGTTGCCGCTTTCGGCAGTGGTGCCATGACGAATTCCGTTACGGAAATCGAAGAGGCCGGCTGCATATTTGTCATCGGTTCCAATACGACGGCCTGCCACCCATTGATCGCCCGGCGTATTTTCAGAGCCAAAGAAAGGGGTGCCAAGCTCGTTGTGGCGGATCCCAGAAACATTCAACTATCGCGTTTTGCTGATGTGGCGGTCAACCAGCGCCTGGGCAGCGATGTGGCCCTGTTAAACGGCATGATGCACATCATTATCAAAAACGGCTGGCATGCCAAAGACTACATTGCGCAGCGAACCGAGGACTTCGAGGCCCTTGAAAAGGTCGTCAACGCTTACACCCCCAAAAGGGTCCAGGCCATTACCGGGGTTGACCCTAAGCACCTGGATCGCATGGCCGAACTTTATGCCACCCATCCGCCGGCCAGCCTGCTGTACGCCATGGGCATCACCCAGCACACCACCGGTGTGGACAACGTCAAATCCTGTTGTAATCTGGCGATGCTGTGCGGCAATGTGGGGGTTCGCGGCGGCGGTGTGAATCCCTTAAGGGGGCAGAACAATGTTCAAGGCGCCTGTGATATGGGAGGGTTACCCAATGTGATGACCGGCTATCAGCCGGTGGCCGACCTTAAGGTCCGTCAAAAGTTCTCCAAGGCGTGGGGCAAGACACTTTCAGAGCGCCCCGGCTTAACCATAACAGACATGATCCCGGCCATGCTGGAAGGAAAGCTGAAAGGCTTGTATGTAATCGGGGAGAACCCCAAACTGAGCGATCCGGACTGGAACCACCTGAATCATGCCCTCAAAGAACTTGACTTTCTGGTTGTTCAGGAGCTGTTTTTATCCGAAACCGCTCAGGTGGCCGATGTGGTTTTTGCCGCGGCGTCCATGGCTGAAAAAGAAGGCACGATCACCAACACGGAACGCCGTTGTATGCGGATTAACAAAGCCATTGAACCCATCGGACGCACCCTATCCGACTGGGAAATCATCTGCCGGCTGTCCACCGTCATGGGTTACGAAATGAATTACGAATCGCCGGAAGAAATATTCAACGAAATGGCGTCCCTGACACCGAAGAGCTATGCCGGCATGACATACGCACGCCTGGGACTGGACGGCCTGCAGTGGCCCTGCCCGGATGGCGATCACCCGGGCACTCCCTATTTGCACAGAGGGCAATTTACCCGGGGCAAGGGAAAATTTTACGCCATCGACCACCAGGATCCGGCGGAAATGCCCGATGATAAATACCCTTATTTTCTGACCACCGGCCGAATGTTTGCCCATTTTCACACCGGCACCATGACCCGAATTTCGCCGCATCTGGATGTCGAGCAGAAAACGGGCTACGTCACCATCAATCCGCAAGACGCCGAGGCATTGGCGGTCAAAGACGGAGATGTGCTGGTTATCTCCTCGCGCAGGGGCCGGATGGAGGCGCCGGCAAAAATAGGCCACGCGGTGGAGCCCGGCACCCTTTTTCTACCCATTCACTTTGGCGAAAACCCGACCAATGTGCTGACCAGCGCTGAGGCGGTGGATCCCCTGGCCAAAATTCCGGAATTTAAGGTGAGCGCGGTGAACATTGAGAAACTGTCTTCGTGAAGGATGTTCAAGCGTTACCAACCCATCGGTTATTTTTTTTAGATGAAAGGGATAAGAAAAGATCGGGCAAACGGGGGTGTTGCTACTGCTCGGTGTTTTTTTTTTCGATCGTCAGGCGGTGCTTTTTCATCAGGGTCGAAAAATTAGAGCGCTGCATCCCCACTTTTTTGGCTGCCTGACTGATGTTGCCAGCACTGGCTTTTAAGGCCGTCTGGAGAAAAATTTTTTCGACAGGAGCATACTTTTTCTCCAAAATAAGGCGTTTGACGACCTTGAGCTCTTCGGAAGTCTTCGGAATGGTTTGCACATCTTCAACTTCCGGGCTCTGCAGGTTGTTTGCCACGTGGTAGTGATCGAGTATCTTTTCGTCGGCCATGATCACGAGTCGTTCCACCACGTTTTTAAGCTGTCGGACATTACCGGGCCAGTCGTAATGAAGCAGTGCCTGAAGGGCATCGTCGGAAAAGCCCTCAATCCTGCGGCCCATTTCACGGCAAAACTGGCGCAAAAAATGATAGGCCAGCTTTGGGATGTCATCCCGGCGCTCTCGCAGAGGCGGGATCGTGATCGGAAGCACATTGACGCGGTAGAATAGGTCCTTGCGGAAGCGACCCCCTGCGACCATGGCCTTCAAGTCCTGGTTGGTGGCGGCAATGACGCGCATGTCCGCTTTTTGGGTTTGGCTCGATCCGACCGGTTTGTATTCATGGGTTTCCATCACCCGCAGCAGCTTGCCCTGAACCTCCAGGTTCAAATTGGCAATTTCGTCCAGAAACAGGGTGCCGCCGTCAGCCACTTCGAATATACCGGCTTTGTCCTGGACGGCACCGGTAAAGGCGCCTTTCTGGTGTCCGAACAACTCGCTTTCCAGTAAGGAAGATGAAAAAGTGCTGCAGTCGACGACGATAAACTGCCGGGTGGATCGATTGCTGTGGGCGTGAATGGCTTTGGCAAAAAGTTCCTTGCCGGTTCCACTTTCACCCTGGAGCAGAATGGTACTGTCTGTGGGGGCGGCCCTGCGAACTTCGTTGAAAACCTGCAGCAGCTTCTGATTTTCTCCGACAATGTTGCTGAAGTCGAACATGGCGAAAAGCTGCTTGCGCAACGCCAGGTTTTCTTCGGTCAGGCGCTTGCGGATCAACACGTTTTCGACAGCGAACAGCAGTTCGTCATCTGTAAACGGTTTGGCCAGATAGTCGGAGGCACCCAGTTTCATGGCAGCGACGGCATTCTGTACCGAGGAATAACCGGTCATCACAATCACCGCAACCCGCGGCTTTTCTTCTCGCAGACGCTTCAACAGATCCATTCCGTCGGCATCGGGCAGCTTCAAGTCCAGCAGCAGCAACTCGTAGTCTCCCGGCAGGATAGCGTCCATTCCTTCACGGCCGCTGCTGAAGGTGTCCACCGTGTGTCCATTCTCGGACAGCGCCAGCCTGCAGCCGTCACAGATGGCGGACTCGTCGTCGATGACCAGGATTTTCGCCGGTTTCAGGCTGCCGGGGTGATGGGTCGCCAATGTTGTTTCCTTCTACTGCCGCATCGGCAGTGTGCTGGTGAAGCAGGTACCTTTGCCGGGTTGAGACGCGACGGTCGGTTCTCCCTACAATCAATGACAAGCTTCGACCTGATGCTGGTATTTGTATGCCATTGCGACCGTTGATGCAACCCAAACTTGGGAAAAATTCACCCAATGGACATAACCGTGGGAGAAAGGGGTTACCGTAATCAGAGTTTTTTCTTCCATTGTCAATTTTTTGACTTACCGATCGGCATCACCGGAAAAATTTACCCCCTTGCAAAATCATAGACTGTTGATATTATTTGGAATTTTTTTTTAATGGCATGGCATAAGGTTTGCAAATCAATTCCAACGGTACCGTGGTCGATAAATACGGTGGCGGACACATTTACCCGGTACCGGGGTGGGAAGCGCTTTTTATTCAATTAACCTGAAACTAGGGAACGCCGGATGACACCTAAATATGACGAGGATGGAAGAGGCCAATATCAAGAATCTAACGTCTTGGAAAATACGCCGGAGGAACTGCAGCCCGAAGAAAAGTCGCAATTGAGAGATGGCGCCTCGGGTACCGAAAGAGTGGATAAGACAATTATCGCTGTCGGTGGGGCCAAAGGCGGTGTGGGCAAATCGGCACTTGCGGCAAACCTGGCCGTAGGTCTATCCCTTTTGGGCCAGCAAGTCGTGCTGGCTGATCTCGACCTGGGTGGCGCCGATGTGCATCTTTATGTGGGTGTCAAATCTCTTTCCAGAACCTGGAACGATTTTTTGGAGCGCAAAGTCGATTCCATTAAAGACATAATGACCCCTACCCACTTTGAAGGCTTGTCGTTGATCGGAGGCGATTCCTCGAAACTGGGCAGCGAAAATCTCCCTTATTCCCAAAAACAAAAAATTTTGCGGCACCTTCGAGAATTGGAGGGTAACTACCTCATTATCGATCTCGGTGGAAATTCATCCTATAATGTACTTGATTTCTTTCTTTTTGCCGACCACAAGATTGTCGTTAGCGGCACGGAGCCGGCTTCGATTTTAGACAGCTATAGTTTTGTAAAAGTTTCCTTTTATCGTTTTTTGGAGCGGTTTTTTGCAGAGCACAAATCGCTCAAAGATCTGGGCCGGCAAATCAAAGATGGCTCCCTGGAACAATCAAAAAATCTCTCACTGGATTCTATTTTTGAGCAAGTTCGCGAGAGGGATCCATCGGCGTACACTAAATTAAAACAGCAGCATGATCAGTTCCGCGTCTCTCTCGTTATCAACATGGCCGAGAATCGTAAAGATTTTCGTATTGCGGAGTCGGTGCAGCAGGTTTTAAAAGAAAAGTGTTTTCTGGATGTCGGGATATTAGGAACGATTCCCTTTGATAAGCTCGCGCGTAAAGCGGCACGCAGTTTTACACCGATTATTGTTGAAAATCCTCGGTGTCAGCCCAGCAAGGCCATTCATCAGATGCTGGCCGCCATTCTTTTGGATCGGGAACAGGGTTCAAGCCGTGCTGAGCTTCTTCAAAAAACAGGCCTTATCCGGGGCGAAGCCAAAGATCGAATTCGCTCAGACACGATGACCCTGGATGGATTAACGCTTAGCCAGATAAATTCCATTTACGACCAGGCTCCGAATCTTCGTCAAAGTTTTCAGAAGATTTTGAATATCATGACCCCCTAAATGTAACCACCGCTTAATAAAAATCTGCCCGATCATATGAGCGCCGCCGCTGCATTTTGCCGTCCTCTAAGCAGCTTACCCGATCCACTATTATAATAAAAAAGGATTCATCCGATTCGGATGAACCCTTTTATTTAATGGCGTGCCGAGCAGTAACTTGGAGCAGGATTTTAGGATATTATGGAAAAGCCTATCTTCGCCCTGGTGGGCTTCGCCGCGGCAGCCTTCACTTTACGCTGCGCTCCAAGTGAGGTCTGGCCTGCCATGCGAAGCTGAAAGCGAAGCATGGTGATCCCCGGGGGTATTCTAATTATTGCCGCGAGAAAAAACGTGATAGAGCGCACCTTCATATTCAATTCGCCAGGGACGTGCCATGCGCTTTTGTATCAAAAGCAATGTACCCTCGTCAACCTATAATCACTGATCAAGCCCTAACCCCTTTTTCTTAGACTCTAAGCTGCTATGCTTACACTATATCAAAACTCAATTAAATTAATCAATCTAAGATTGAGGCAGAGCGGGTTCCTATCATAAAGAGATTTTAAAAATCGCTGAGACCATCAGCCAGTCTGACCAACTGTGAAAAAGAAAACTGATTAATCTCCCATGAGTTCGGTTGAGGAAAAATTCCGATTTGAGAGATGCATGCCAAACTATAATCACTAATCAAGCCCTGACCCTATATTCTCTGTAAAACTAAAGGAAGTACCTATTATTTCACATGCGCGTCAATCATACCACCCAAAATCGTTTATTGCCTTGGTCATTGCATACACCTTAACTGGTGGCGCAATCGGGGGGAGGCCACAACCGGGCCCCAGTATAAAGCCACCAGGGGCCTTTTTACCCTTTTCGATGGCAATTCTGCTGAGTTCATAGACTTGTTCGGGTGTGCTTATCTGAATAACAGACGGTTCGATATTTCCGTAAATGATGTCTTCGGGAAAATGCTGTGCAGCCACTTCCAGATCTACCTCGTGACCGAAACTGAGGACACTCGGGTGTCCCCACGGCGAGGCCTCAGCCAACAGTGGAAGATTGAGGTTTTGATCGCCACAGATATGAAAGCCAAAACGTCTAATCCCAAGAGATTTTAACCTCTTATGATATTCCATATGATAAGGTAGGGCAAATCTTTCCATCAGTTTTGGAGAAATAACTTGATTCGATTCAGTGGGGGAACTCATCCAGGCAAAGATATTCTCTGCGCCAAAGGTCTCTACCCAGTAATTCAAGACATTAAAGATGTGATCTATGGCCATCCTTGAGAGGTGTTCACACAATTGTGGTTTTTTCATGGCCCATCTCAAAAATTGCTCAATGCCACAAATATTAGCAGCCATAGTAAAAGCGGAACGTGAAAAAAAGAACACTGGAATATTGTGCTCCATTTGCAACTGTGAAAATTCCATGGCCTTAGGAATTCTTCCTGCCTTCTTCGGATTAGGCATACTTATCTTCTCTATGTCGCCTTCGACCTGCACCGGATAAGATGTGACCACCAGGGCCCCTTCATATTCGCCCTGGGGCAATCTAACCCCACCACCAAAGTCCCAGGCACCCAAAACAGTATGTCCAGAATATTGGGGGACTGGGTCCCAACCATACTGTTCGGATGTCCATTGCATGGCATAAAAACTCTTTGCAGGATCATCGTAGGCATCGGCAACGGAATAACCTGCATTTTTGGTGTTGAACCCGGTACTCATGGCACCCAATGGAATACGATCAGTCTTTTGGTATTGAAATAGAGCTTCCATTCGCTCCTGGCATGTCATCCGGTCTTGTCTGAGCTGCATAGTTCTGTTCCTCAATTTTTGGTTGGCCACCGAGCTTTTCGGCTTTTAATACGGTTTAAATTATGTTCTTTTCCTGAATAGCGTTTAGACTTATTTTGAAGATGGGTCGGCCAGTGCAACATACAGCACTTCTCCCATATCCCAAACCCTGACACCCAGTTCGGCCTCATACTTCATGAGATTGATAAGGCATATGGGGCACGTCACGATTATGTCCTTACAGGTCCTGTCAAGTTCCTGTATGCGAATGGAGGATATCTGACGACTGAGATCAGCAAAGGCATACTCAACTGGACCCCCACAGCATGCTGTGTCCAGTTTTGTGTTCGCTGGTTCCAGGAGTTTGATCCTCATGTTAGCTGCCAGCTTCCGTACATGTTCCACTATGCCCAGATCCCTGGTCATGACACATGAATCGTGCATTACAAATTCTTTCGGAAGGTCTTTGTGATTGGAGTTTCCGAAGGCTCCTGTTCTCTCTGATAAAATCTCAAGATAATGTTTTACCCGGATGTCATAGTTTTCAATGTACTTAGGATAAATTTCTTTCATCATGAATGTGGTGTGAGGATCAACTGTAATCATCTCCTCCACGCCATGGCCCTTGAGCAGTTCATATACCTTATTTATGTGGGGCGCAATATCCTCTTCAAGCCCCAAGTCATAAAGGAGGACACCGCTATAGGGTTCGGCCTCATAGAGGTATGCCGGGTGCCCTCCGACACTGTTCAATGCAGCAACTATCCCCTTCAATACCCTGGTTCCCCTGGCCTTTATCTCTTTTGCGCCTGTCGCCTTTAGCCGTATCACTGTCTCCCCGGCCAGGCGGTTGCCCATGGAGAGGGCCTTACCAAATCCCTTTATGGCAAGAAAAGGTTTAATAGATGCCACCATATCTGTTGTCTGAATAACGTATGGAAGCATCTGATACATTCTTCCCGTGAGTAATACGGTCTTACCACCCTTCGGGAGCCCAAGCCCATTGGTCCACTCCGTCCAGTAGGTATGCCTGAAGCCAAGCGGATCGCCGGTTCTTTCCATGTTCCCTTTCAGTGTGGACAGGGCCTGAGAAATCAGGCTCTTAGATCGTTGCATGTCTCCCTCCTTCCACCAACTTTCCGGACAGAAGCGTTCTTCCCAGCTGGATGAGTTCACAGATTTCCAGATTCTGTCCTTTGCTTTTGCAAACGATCTCACAGCGTTTGCACTGAAGGCAACTGTAAAGGCAAAAGGTCAGGGAATCATCGAATTCAAGGATGCCGATGAGCAGATATTTCATGATTTGCAACCGGCCATAGGCTGACATGCTTTCCACACCGTTTGCAGCCTGGTAGCTTGGGCATACATCAACGCAGAATCTGCAGGATCGGCATTTGGCGATTTCTTTGAGAAGCGTCTCGCGGATACTTGCATTCTCTTTCACATCCAGCCCTCCAGATTCCCACGATTTAAAATGTTATTGGGATCGAGGGTTTTCTTCAGATTTACCAGTAGATCATAATAGGTTTGACCATATTTTTCTTTTAGAAAAGATACCCGCTGGTCCGTTAGACCCCATTCGCCCCCGCAACCGCCGTATTTGACGTTCAGGGATTCCGTTTTTTTCCTTACTTCCATGGTCACCGCTTTTTTTACCTCGTTGGAAATCTCCTTGGTGGGAATGAAGGCATAGGCGTGGATGGTCGGTGCACCGATGTGTCCAAAGGAATAAAATTCATTGCCCTGGTAACTTTCCAAGTTCAATATGATCTTTCTGGCTTCCTGATAGGCTTCCTTGAGCTTATCGACCCTTACGGTAACCTCGCTGCCAAAGGTGGATCCTAAACGGTAGATATAATTACCGGCCTCGGCCCGGCTGCTCCAGATCTTGTTCCATTCTTGCTTGTCCCTGATGATTCTGGCCTCTAAAGGATTGCCCTCTTGTAAAAATTCCAGAAAAGCGTTCGCCTTGGCTTCGCACCCTTCCGGCGTTGAGGAACCAACGGTCATCATGCCAACGGCTCCGGCAGGAGCTTCCAAACCGACGGCTTCAAACCCGACCTTAGACGACTTTTCATCCAGATACTCAAAAAACATGGGCGTTGGAATGCCCTTTTTATACATCGCCATGACCGTGTCCAGGATATCCTCGGTACACTTGTAATGGGCCACGATATTTTGCATATGCGGTAGCGGAATCAGCCGCATGCGTATTTTGGTAATCACCCCCAAAAGGCCCTCGGAACCCACCAGAAATTTCGTGGCTTCAATTCCGGCAGGCTTTCTGGTAGATTCGGTGCCGGTTTGAAGGATTTCCCCGGTCGGAAGCACGAATTCGAGGCCCAGCACATAGTCCCCCGGCTTACAAAGGGTTGCATCGACTGCATGGGCGCTGGTATTTACAGAGATGGAACCCCCGATGGTGGCGACCAGTTCGCTGCCGGGGAAAACGGGCAGCAGGGCACGATACGCTGCCAGCGCTTTTCTTAACTTGCCGATATGCATTCCGGCTTCGACCTCAAAGTAGCCCCGTTCAGGAAAGATGTCGAGTTTTTGCAACCTGGCCATGTCCAGGACAATGCAATTGGTTTTCGGCCGACCGAGGCCGACCAGGGAAGTGCCGGAGCCATGGGTGTGCACGGGTATCTTTTTTTCACTGGCATAGCGCAGCACCGCCGAAACATCATGACTGCCTGCTGGTCTGACCACAGCATAGGGCATGTTACGCGCCTCAACGTCCCACGGCATTGTATCTTTTGCATAGGCCAAAGCAGTGGGTTTGTCTGTAAAAGCGTTTTCTTTGCCCACCAGTTTTGCCAGGTCTTTTGTTAATTTTTTAAGATCCATATCCATCAATACGATCCTCCGGTTCATGGACTCAGTGCTGCGCAAAGCGGCTCTGGAAAAAAAGATTCTGTCAAAAATAGGGCCGTTGCAAGCGCCTATCATGCCGCCATCTTATTTCCCGCATAAACAACAAAATTTAAATATTTGTAAAAGCAGTCCACATTCAAGAACCCAGCAGCGCGCATCCAGTTCAGTTGTTGATCGAGCGGTGCCGGTATGTCATAGGACATCCGGTCGTATATTACATCCAGCTCATCTCCGGTCAGGTCTGCTCGTTCAAGGTGCTTGCGCCACTGCTCCTGGTAAATCTCTTCGATTGCATCTGTTGCCCCTCTGGCAAGCTCGGCGTGAATAAATGAGCCGCCCGGAGTGAGCGCGTCGTAGATTTTTTGAAAAAGGCGTTTCTTCCCGAAATCCTCCAAATGGTGTATCGACATGGCCGACACAACCAGGTTATATTCCCCGGGCAGCAGAGACGCGTCATAATCCATGACGTAAAAATGCACATTATTTTTTCCTGCAAAGCGCTTCCTTGCGCGTTCAAGCATCTTTTCGGAAATGTCGAGAAGTGATACGACTGCTTGCGGATAAATATTGAGAATAAGTGCCGTCACCAAGCCGGTACCTGCGCCCAGATCCAGAACAGAAAATTGGTCATTGCGGTTAAACGGTATGAGCCGAATCAGGGTCCTGTAAAAATCATCAAAACAGGGAATTATTTTTTGCCGGTTGCGATCATATTGCAGCGCTCCGGCATCAAATATCCTTTTAACGACCATTTAAATTCTTCCTGTTTAATTTTCAATATTCCAAAATACTTTTCAATCAGATCATTGCGTCCGGCTGCAAGGCGCCTGCGGGTTTTGTCAGAGCAGCATCGGGGCAATCATGCGGTTTACATCCCGGATATCTTCCAGGGAATCGAGCGTGGAAAGAAGCGCTTCTATTTGGGCAGCATCGAAATCGAGAGCACTATAGGCGACGCATTTTCTAAATTTTTGCCTGCATTGTTCGGCGTTGATCGCTTTTGCCGGATTTCCGAGGGGAGCCTCGATAGATTTCATATAGGTTCGGCCGTCCTTGATTTTGACGGTCATTTCTGCATGCAGCAAATCCTCGGGCGGCAACTCGCGATTGGCCGAGACTTTGACGAGATTTGCAAGAGCCCTGACCTGCTGGTCTTTGATGGCAGCGGTTTCAAAGTCACCTAAAAAAACGTCTCCGCGCACCAGTGCGCACGCCACTGTATAGGGAATGCTGAACTGGGCGTCTACCTGGGGGTTGGTGCCGATGACAAAAGGCTTGCCGACCATTTCGGTGACCATCTTTGATGCTGTCACCTCTATTTGATCAATATCTTCAACAGCGCCCCCGATTGCATCTTTCAGCTCAAGGGCGGCGTCTATGGCGGCATGGGTCATTCGACAGCTCGGATAGGGCTTGATGCTCAGGTCCGTGATGGTGTAATGCGATCCCAAGTTTTCAACAATCGGAACGGGGTCATATTCCCCGTGTTCGTAAAGATTATAAAATCCGTATTTGCCCTCAAGAAACGCATGGCTTCCGGTAATGCCTCTTTCAGCAAGGAAAGCGGACGTCAACCCGGCCTGCGAGGCAAATCCCGGCTGCATGCGCTTGACCAGACGTCCTTCCAGCAACCCCTGGACATTACCCGCTGTCTGGCTATAAACCACACCCAGGGCATTTGTCATCTGTTCACGATCAAAACCAAGGATTTTTCCGACAGCCGCTGCAGCCCCGAAGGAACCGCAGGTTGCGGTTCGAATCCAGGACAAGGGCCGGCTGACTCCCATACTCAGCCGGCAAATTACGTCCACACCGAGAATCAGGGCGGTCATAAAGAGCCTGCCGTTAACCCCGCCCACGGCTTCTGCTGCTGCCATCGCTGCCGGCAATACAGTGACAAAGGTATGCAGCGCCGATGCATCGAGGGTGTCGTCAAAGTCGAGCGCATGCATTAGGGTGCTGTTTACAAGTGCAGCAAGCGGCGGCGTGGTCTTATGGCCATGGATAAGAACAGAAGCACCTGATTCACTGCGCCAGGCTCGTGCGAGATCGGCGACCTCCCGGCAGCCGGGCGCCAGGCTTCCTGGAAAAGTGATGCCTAGGGCGTCCATGATCAGAAGCTTGCAGCAAGCGACCGCTTCAAGAGGCAGATCCTTGTATCGTACATTTACGATATGATCGACGAGTTTATCTTCCAGGTTCAGATTCAATTTGGGGATATTCGTCATTTTCAGCTCCGGCTAATACGATTCAACTGTCAGATTCCTGAACTCCTGAATGAACGCCCGGGCATAATCGGTAACCAGATCAAGGATCGATTCCCCCTTATCTGCAGATGCCGCTGTGGGATCGCCCATAACACCTGTTTCCGTAACGTCCCTGATATCCTGATAAACCGTCTGGATACAGCCCTTAAAAGCGGTATCTCCAAGGGAATTCTTAACTTCAAAAAGACTTTCGACCGGCGATTTAACAGATTCGGGTGCGATTTTATCGATGACAACCGTTTCAGGTTCCAGCGCCATGATCGAAGAAGTCATGATTTCGCCGCCATGGGTAAATTTTCCTTCCCGGATCATTCCGCTTTCCCTTGAGGTTAAATCGTTTGCCAGTTTCCAGATACTGAGCATGCCGATGCGGACTTTCCTTTCTTTAATCAGAGTGTGGGCGGCAACCTCAATACACGTATTATTGCCCCGGTGAGAGTTCACAAAGACGATCCGTTTGACACCGTGATTGATTAAACAGGTGCAATATTCTAAAAAAACCCTGGTCAGCGTGTCATGCTCGAGTGAAATGGTTCCCGGAAACGGATGGAACCATTTTGAATACCCGATTGGAAGGGTAGGGCTGATTAAAACACCCGGTTCACCGGCCAGTTTAGAAGCCACACCATCAGCCATGATGGTATCCACACCCAGGGGCAGATGCGGCCCCTCGAGCTCCGTTGATCCAACAGGAACAACAATAACCGTCTTTGAATTTACGGCATCTCTGAATTCTTCCCAGGTCAGCGCCGCAATAAAAGCTTTATCCATGGCGAACTCCTTCTATTTGACATTGGTCAACTCAGCGGAATGATTACGGTGAAAAAGCCCGATGGTGAAACGCTTCAATAAATTCGGGGCTCTGATGGAAAGAATTACCAGGACGAGGACGACACCTACCAGGTCAGTGGCCCAACCCGGATAGATCAGGCAGCCGCCACCAATGAATAGGGCGAATCTGAGATAGATGGGCAACTTTCCGCCAAGAAAATTTTGTGCGGCACAGGCCAGGGCATACACGCCGAAGAAGGCTGTTATGCAGACAAGCAATATCTCACCGAGGCTCCCCACCATGATAAGCGCGTTATTGTATATAAACATATAAGGTACAATAAATATAACCAGTGCGAGACGACAGGCTGTTAACGCGGTCTTCATCATAGGGGAGTCGGCAATTCCTGCTGCAACAAATGCATCCGGGGCCATTGGCGGTGTAATACCTGCAATGGTGCCGAAATAAAACACAAATAGATGTGCGGCAAGAGGATAGACGCCCATCTTTATAAGGGCCGGTACAACTAGAATCGCAAGAATTATATAGGCTGCCACCGGCGGTACACCCATACCCAGGATAATGGAAGCAACCATGGTCATCAGCAGAAGTAAAAAAAGGTTCCCATGTG
>JASFGM010000017.1:0-13646 GCA_050123755.1 Desulfobacterales bacterium | reverse complement strand
ACGCCGGCGGCGATTTGCGATTTTGGGTTTGTTTTTTTAAATTTCTGCCTAGCGGTTTTTTAATTCGTCAAAATTATCATGCCAGGAACATTTTTCGCAGAAGATTTCGGTATCTGCTTTTACATCCGGCCTGCCGGAATCTTCGGCTTCCGAATCAAAGACAACACTGTCGTCCTTCAGCGCGAACTCATGGGTTTCGAATTCATCATCGGGATCTTTGACAAAAAAATTCAGGCTGCCGCATACGGGGCACTTCATATAAAAAAGGTCCAGGGTTTAAGGTTTAGGGTCTCAGGTTTTGATGAATTTGGCTTTTTACAAATTCTTCAATCTTAATCTACCTTAAAAAACGCCTTCTTTTTGGCTTTGCAGACCGGGCATTCATCCGGCGCGTCGTTTTCACAGGTGTAACCGCACACGCTGCAAACCCAGTAGTCAGCCGCTGCCATGCCGTCCATGTTGGCCAGGGCATTCTCATACAATTCGGCATGGACCTTTTCGACGGCGTTGGCGTATTCGAAACTGCGCAGGGCGCCGCTATTGTCCTCGGCTTTGGCATCTTCGATCATGGCCGGATACATGCTTTTAAACTCGTGGGTTTCACCGTCAATCGCTTCTTTAAGGTTGTCTGCGGTGCTGCCGATGCCTTTTAAGCTTCGCAAATGGGCATGGGCATGCACGGTTTCAGCTTCGGCGGCCGCCCGAAATAATTTGGCCACCTGGGCGTAACCTTCCTGATCTGCTTTTTTGGCAAAAGCAAGATATTTTCGGTTGGCCTGGGACTCACCGGCAAACGCGTCTTGTAAATTTTGTTCCGACTTAGACATACAATTCCTCCTTTTTTCTATTTTCAAAAAAACCTTTTTCGCAAACTGCGTTAAATCTAAATCAAGTTTTATGCCAAAAGACGAAAAACAATCAAATAAAAATTTAACATATTTAATATCAGTAAGTTACACGGTAATGGGCTTTATCCGGATCCGCAAGACAGGTCTGATTGAGTGCCACAATATGAGACAATCTGTATCAGAACTTCGAATTCAAATCATGGATTTTTCAGCGATCCTTTGATCGCATAAAAGCGCCAAAGCACAACAAACCAGCCCGGTGTTTCAGATATTTTTTTGAATCACAAGTGTCTCACGAAACACGGATCATATTATTGATCCTTTGTCATGCGGCCCTGCAACGCTGCATGGGCTGCCGCCAGGCGGGCGATGGGCACTCTAAACGGTGAACAGGACACGTAGGTCAGCCCCAGTTCATGGCACAACAGAATGGATTCCGGGTCGCCGCCGTGCTCGCCACAGATGCCGCACTCAAGGTCGGGATTCTTTGAACGCCCCTTGGTGACGGCAATTTGCATCAACTGTCCGACCCCATCCCGATCGATCGTGGCAAACGGATTATTCGGCAAAATTTTTGCACTGATATACTCAATTAAGAACCCCGATTCGGCATCATCGCGCGAAATGCCATAGGTGGTCTGGGTGAGGTCGTTGGTTCCGAAGGATATGAATTCAGCGTATTCCGCAATTTGGTCTGCGGTCAACGCTGCGCGCGGTATCTCAATCATGGTCCCGAATTTATAATCAACTTCGATGCCCTGTTCCTGCATGACTTTTTTAGCCTCGGCCTCTAACGCCCCGCGTTGAACCTTAAGCTCATTGACATGGCTGGTCAACGGAATCATGACCTCCGGATGCACGTCCACGCCTTCTTTGGCAACAATGCAGGAGGCCTCAAAAATGGCACGCACCTGCATGGTGGTTAATTCCGGAATATGGATGCCCAGCCTGACACCGCGCAAACCGAGCATGGGATTGGCCTCGTGCAAACTTTCGGCGCGCCTCAGCAGGCTTTCCTTGGCTTCAATTTGCTTTGAAAGATCATCACCCTCGGCCGTTTTGCCGGCCTGCTGCAAACGAAGCTTTAGATCCGTTAATTCATGCATCAGGTCAAACGGGGCCGGTAGAAATTCATGCAAGGGCGGATCGATCAGGCGGATAATGACCGGCAGTCCGTCCATCGCTCGAAACAGACCGGCAAAATCTTCACGTTGATAGGGCAGCAGGGCTTCAAGCGCATCATTGCGTTCAGCCGGCACATCGGTCAAAATCATCTTCTGAATGTGAGGCAGGCGCTCGGACTCGAAAAACATATGTTCGGTGCGGCAAAGACCAATGCCCTCGGCGCCATATTCACGCGCGCGCTGAGCATCACGCGGGTAATCGGCATTGGCCCAAACGCCCAGACGACGAAACTCATCGGCCCAGGATAAAAGCTTGATCAACCAGGGGTCTTTGATATCGGGCACCATGGTTTCCAGCTTGTCCAGATAAACCTCGCCGACAGTCCCATCAATGGAGATCCATTCCCCTTCCTTGACAACCACTTCCCCCACCTTCATCTGACGTTTATCAAAATCAATCTCAATGGCAGATACCCCAACGACTGCAGGTTTTCCAAACTGGCGTGCGACCAGGGCAGCATGGCTGGTTCGTCCCCCGCGGCTGGTTAATATGCCGTTGGCTGCCAGCATCCCGTGAACGTCGTCCGGTTTGGTTTCGGGCCGAACCATGATCACCTGCTTTTCTTCATCTTTCGCCCACTTCTCTGCCAGATCAGCGTCAAAGGCAGCCACACCGACGGCAGCGCCGGGGGATACATTCAAACCGGTGGCCAGCATGTTTCCTGAATTTTTGGCGGATTTTTTGGCTTCGGTGTCGAACTGGGGATGCAGAAAAAAGTCGACTTGTTCCGGAGTCACGCGCAGAATCGCTTCTTCACGCGTAATCAGGCCTTCTTCCGCCATATCCACCGCAATGCGAACGGCCGATTGTGCGGTGCGCTTACCATCACGCGTTTGCAGCATCCAGAGCTTGCTTTTTTCGATGGTGAATTCAACATCCTGCATATCGCGATAATGCTTTTCCAGGTTCTCACAGATCTGCTCGAATTCGCCATACGCTTCCGGCAGATCCTTTTTTAATTCTTGAATATCATTGGTCAGGCGAATGCCGGCCACCACGTCTTCCCCCTGGGCATTCATGAGGTAATCGCCTTCGATCTGTTTTTCGCCGGTAGACGCATTGCGGGTCATGGCCACACCGGTGGCACTATCGGCTCCCATGTTGCCGAAAATCATGGTTTGAATATTTACCGCAGTGCCCAGGTCATGGGCAATTCCGGCGGCATTGCGGTAGTCGATGGCGCGCTTGCCGTTCCAGCTTTTAAAAACCGCTTCGGTTGCCAGTCTGAGTTGCTCATACGGGTCGGTCGGAAAATCTTTAGCGGTGTGTTTCTTGAAGATCTTTTTGAATTGCTCGGTAACGTTCTTCCAGTCATCGGCAGTCAGTTCGGCGTCGCTTTTAACGCCGGCCTTTTCACGGGTTGCGGCGATTATTTCTTCAAAGGGTTCATCGGGCATTTCCATAACCACGCTGCCAAACATCTGGACGAGACGGCGGTAAAGATCATAAACAAAACGTTCATCGCCGGTTAATTCGATCATCCCTTTGGCGGTATCATCGTTGAGGCCAATATTGAGAACCGTATCCATCATGCCGGGCATGGAAAACTTCCCCCCGGAACGACAGGAAACCAGCAGCGGATTCTGGGTATCTCCAAATGTCTTGCCTGTGGCCGCTTCAACCGCTTTGAGGGCCTCCAACTCCTGCTCCCACATTCCCTCCGGAAAGGTTTCACCGGCCGCCAGATAGGCATTGCATGCCTCGGTGGTCAAGGTGAATCCCGGCGGGACCGGTACTTTCAAACGGGTCATTTCCGCCAGATTGGCGCCTTTTCCGCCCAGAAGTCCGCGTACCGCATCCCAATCACCGCCGACATATTTTTCGGCCTGCTCCACTTCATTAAAAATATAGACCCATTTGCTTTTGCTGCTCATCGGTTATCCCTCCTCATGTAAAACTTTAAGTCTGCATGCCGGTTTATCCGGCACCTGTTATTATTGTTGCCAAATTCCAAACTAGCTAATTTGCAATGAATCCCACTTTAAGTCAAGTATTTTCTTGGTTCATAATTCCATATCTCTGAAATCTGCCGGACCATCATCAGGATATGGGCGTTGACCTGTCCCCATGTCATAAACAGAACGACTTAAAGCAATTGCTTGACAAAGCTCAAACATTTCTCATACAAAAGCCATGCAGCAACACTAAATAAGCTTGAACGCTGGGAAGCTGGCAGGCTTGAATGCTGGAATGATCGGAAGCTTTGTGGGATGGATTATTCCCAGCCTCAAAGTCTTCTGGCCTCATAGCTTTCCAGCCTCCTGGCCTTATGGCTTTCCAGCTTACGGGCCCATTTTGTGCTTTTGCATTGAATACATCATTTGAGGGGTAACCATATGGCACAGCTTCTTTCAGATCGTAGAGACATCGACTTTGTCCTTTACGAACAATTAAAGGTCGAAGACATTTGTAAAACGGAAAAATACAACGACCTGAACCGTAAAATGTTCGACATGGTCATCTCCGAGGCCCGAAATTTAGGCATTAAGGAAATCTATCCCACCTATCAGGAAGGCGACCGCGAGGGGGTAAAATTTGAAAACGGCAAGGTTATCGTTCCACAGT
This sequence comes from Desulfobacterales bacterium, assembly GCA_050123755.1. Lineage (GTDB taxonomy): Bacteria > Desulfobacterota > Desulfobacteria > Desulfobacterales > JAHEIW01 > JAHEIW01. Next base: position 9,048 of record JASFGM010000017.1, on the reverse strand, counting down.
GCTTTCATCGCCCCTATGCGCTTTTCGTAGAAGGCGAATGGATTGCCATGGCCGAAGACCCTGAAGTGGGCGGCCAGGGGTTTCCCTGGATCATCCGTCAAGCGGCCTTCGAGTATATCATCGGGGCAAATTTTGCCGTTGCCGGTTTCGGCAACCTCGGACACGGTGCCGCTAAAATGATTGAGCTTTTCGGAACCCCCAAACAAAAAGAGCTGTTTTTAAAAAAGGTCTATTCCGGCGAGTGGTGCGGCACCATGCTGCTCACCGAGCCCGGTGCCGGTTCAGATGTGGGTGCCTTAACCACAACGGCTGTTAAAAATCCGGACGGAACCTATTCTATTTCGGGCAACAAGATCTTTATCACCTGCGGCGATCACGATCTGACCGAAAATATCATCCACCCGGTTTTAGCCCGCATTGAAGGCGCACCCCCGGGAACCAAAGGAATTTCTTTGTTCATCGTGCCCAAGATCTGGGTCAATGATGACGGCAGTCTGGGTGAACCCAACGACATCGTCTGCAGCGGTGTGGAAGAAAAAATGGGCATCCACGGCAGTCCGACCTGCAGTATGGCTCTGGGCGGCAAAGGAAAATGCCGCGGCCTTTTACTCGGGGAAGAAAACGAGGGTCTGATGGTCATGTTCCATATGATGAATGAGGCCCGCCTGGATGTCGGCACCCAGGGCTTTTTGCACGCCTCGGCCGCTTATTTATATGCGATCGACTATGCCCGTGAACGCCTACAGGGAAGAGATATCGAAGAAAGCAATGATCCTCAAGCGCCCCAGGTACCGATCATCCGCCACCCGGATGTCAGGCGGATGCTGTTGCAGATGAAAGCGTATGTGGACGGCATGCGCAGCTTTGTCTATTATGTCGCCTATTGTTTTGACAAAGAATCCACCGCAAAAACCCGGGATGAAAAAGAACACTACAATGATTTTATTGAGTTGCTGACGCCGATTATCAAGGCTTACTGCAGTGAACGCGGGCAGTTTGTCTGCGATCAGGCCATTCAGGTGCACGGCGGCTACGGCTATACCAAAGAATATCCGGTCGAACAGCTTTACCGCGATTGCAAAATTACCAGTATCTATGAAGGTACCAATGGAATTCAGGCCATGGATTTGCTGGGGCGCAAGCTGGGAATGAAAAAAGGCACGGTTTTCATAGATTTTATCAATGAAATCAAGGCCGCAGTTGTGAGCGCCAGGGAAATACCGCGCCTGGAGGAGCCCGCCAACCAGGTTGAAAAGGCCTTGAACCGACTCAGTGAAATTGCCATGCATATCAGCAAAACGGCGCTCTCCAAAGACATGAAACTGGCGTTTGCTTACGCCCACCCGTTTATGGAGGTTATCGGAGATGTGATTATGGCCTGGATGCTTCTGTGGCGGGCGGAGGTGGCCGTGCCCAGACTGGAGAAACTGGCCGGCAGCGCAGATGCGGAGGCGATCCGTTCCAAGGTCGCCAAAAACAAAGATGCGGCCTTCTACGACGGCCAGCTAAAAGCCGCCGAATTTTTCATCAACTCCATGCTGCCGGTTACCATCGGAAAGATGAATGCCATCGCCGCCCCCCATCCGGCTGCGATCGATATTCACGAAAAGTCCTTTGGGGGGTAGCGGGTTGAAAAAATTGAGAGATCAAATAATTCACAAAGTTCGCTACCTTGGGGTGAAAATAAAACTGATTCAGGCATTTGAATTTCGGATTTGTTTCGAATTTAGTACTTCGAATTTCGAATTTTAATATTTGAGGAGGTAAAGGAATGAAAAGACAAATATGGAGAACAGCAATAGCAGTAATTTTTCTAAGTTTTCCTTTATATGTGGCGGCGGTGGACTATCTGGCGGAAGCCGACAAAATTTTTGACCAAGGGGGGATCGAAAATTACAAGAAATCCATTGACCTGTATGTCAAGGCGGTTGAACAGCAACCCGACGACTATGAGGCCGCCTGGAAGTGCGCCCGATCACACCGCGAATACGCCGATAAAGCCAAAAAGAAAAACGCTGAGGGCTGGAAGGATATTTGCGCCCAATACGGCAAAGCCGGCATGCAATACGCCCAGAAGGCCATCGAATTGAAACCACAGCGCCCCGACGGGCATTATTACTACGGGTTAAATGTCGGCATTTACTCCGATGGCGTCAGCATCCTGACGGCTCTGAGTGAGGGGTTGAAGGGTAAGACCCAGCAAAGCTTCGAAAAAACGTATGAGATTAACAAAATGTATAAAGAAGGCGGACCGATGCTGTCCTTGGGCCGCTTCTGGGCAGTTTTACCCTGGCCGCTGCGCGACCGCAAAAAATCTCTGGCTTATTACCGGGAATATCAGCAAACCAAATACTTCGCCGACAATACCGAAGCTCAGCTTTTTCTGGCGGAGCTTTTAATTCAAATCGGCGGCGATGAGAATAAGACCGAAGCCAAAGGTTATCTGGAGAAGGGGCTAAAGTCAGATGATCCGTATTTTAAAAACTGGGCTGAAGGATTACAAGCCAAACTCAAATAGCGGGATTGAAATTTTTAAACCCTTAGGTTCGGCCCAGGAAATTATTGATTAAGCCCCTTATTTGGCTGGCCTGCCCCGGTTCTTTCCAGATGATTTCAGGGTCTGCGCCAAACCAGGTCAGCTGGCGTTTGGCATAGCGCCGGTGATCCCGCTTAAGGGTTCGCGTGCATTCTTCCCACGACAAGCGACCCTCGAGATAATCAATCATATGCCGGTAGCCGATGGATTGCATGGACTTAAGATCTCTAGGATAGCCTCTCGCCAGCAGGTTTCTAACCTCATCGACGAATCCGGCAGAGATCATGACATCGATCCTTGCGTTAATGCCTTCATATAAAATTGCGCGATCCATGTTCAGGCCGATTTTTAAAGACCGAAAGGGCTGCTCTAAAAACCCGTGCTCCTGGTGATGCCGCGATATGGGCTTGCCGGTCGTTTCGACGACCTCAAGCGCTCGAAGGATTCGGTAGGTGTCATGGACGTGCAGCCGCCGGGCGGTTTCAGGGTCCAATCGAACGAGACGTGCGTGCAAATATTCGACACCATGGACAGCTCCCTCTTCTTTTAATCTGCTTCGAACATCCGGATCGGATACCGCTGCGTTGAACAGACCGTACAGAAGCGCCTTAATATAAAGTCCTGTTCCGCCGACCACAAAAGGCGTGATGTTCTGTTGGTTAAGCGCAAAGATTTTAGCACGGGCAAGACCCGTATATCGCGCTGCGTCAAAAGTATCATCGGGTTCCACGATATCGATCATATGATGGGCAACGCGGTTCTGTTCTTCGGCAGTGGGTTTGGCGGTGCCGATATCCATATACTTATAGACCTGCATGGAATCGGCCCCGATGATTTGGCCGTTAAAATGTTGCGCCAGATCGACGGCGACAGCCGTCTTTCCGATAGCGGTGGGACCACAGATAATGATTATTTTGGGTTTTTCAGTCGCAGAACTCATAATCAGAAGATTGCACAAAATTTGATTGGAACAGGATACACAGCGAGGGGGCAAAAATCAATTCCATAATTCATTGACAAACGGGTGCTAAGCTTATATTCTGCAACGTTTTTCGATCATTGGTCGACCTGGCAACCGCCATTATACCCAACGATGTTGGCAAGCTATCAAATTTTTCCAAAATCTCTTTAAACGCAAACAGTTTCTTTGTAGAACACTATATAAAACTGGGGCCTTCGGAATTTGCGACCGAAGGCGGCTTTTGTGCTACGAAGTTTTCCAGTAGTCCTATATAAGGAGAATAAAGCCATGTCCGAATGGGAACCTAAAATCGTTGCCTTTTTGTGCAACTGGTGCAGCTACGGTGCTGCCGACCTGGCGGGGGTCGGACGGATGGAATATCCATCCAACATAAGGGTGGTTCGAATCCCCTGTACCGGGAGAATGGATCCTAAGTTTTTCCTGGCAGCCCTGCGTGAGGGCGCAGACGGCGTCTGGGTGTCGGGGTGACATCCCGGTGAATGCCATTACCTGGAAGGTAATTATTACGCCCGACGCAAATTTGCCCTTTTTCAAAACCTAATGGAACACATGGGTATTGAATCCGGCCGTCTGCAGTTTTCGTGGGTCTCATCGGCGGAGGCCACCAAATTCGTCAAGGTGGTCACCGAAGTTACCCAAGCCATAGAGACGCTGGGGCCCAATAAAAATTTAGTAAAAACCATACCAAAGGTCGCTTAAGATGTTGAGTTACATTGATAAAATAAAGGAAATTTCCACGCGGCTCCTAAAAGAGGGCCGGGTGGAAATGGTCATCGGGTTCCGTAAGGGAACCGTTCCAATGATGAACGAACCCCATTTTGCAAAATCTCCGGCGGAGGTCGAAAATTTTGTCTGGGACAGCAATTGCGGTATTAACCTTTGTAATTATTTGACAAATCGCGGAGAAAAAATCGGCATTCTGGCCAAAGGGTGTGATTCCCGCAATATCGTTACCCATATCATTGAAAATAAAATCCAGCGGGATCAACTCGTTATCATCGGTGTCCCCTGTAAAGGGATGCTTGATAAGCGTAAAATTTCCGCCATGTTTGAGGGGGAAATCGATGAAGTCATCGAAGACGAAAATAACATCACCGTGAAAGGCGACGGCCTTGAAAAAACATTAAATAAAAAGGATGTGCTCCAGCAAAACTGTTCCATCTGCATTCACCGCAACCCGGTCATTCACGATGAACTGGTTGGCGATCTGGTAGAAGAGCAGACCGATGTAGACCGCTATACGGATGTCCGTGAAATTGAAGCGCTGTCACCGGAAGAAAAAACGAAATACTTTGAGAAGCTTCTGGAACCCTGTATTCGCTGTTATGCGTGCCGCAATGCCTGCCCGCTTTGCTATTGTCCCACCTGCTTTACCGATGAATCCCGGCCGCAATGGGTGGCAAAAGGCCAGGACCCGACCGATGTGAGCACATTTCACTTTTTAAGAGCTTATCATTGTGCCGGCCGGTGCACCGACTGCGGCGCCTGCGAGCGTGCCTGCCCGGTGGGTATCAATATGCGCGTCTTTACCAAAAAATTGGAAAAAGATTGTCTGGAACTGTTTGAATGGGAAGCCGGCCTGGATCCGGATGTGCGGCCACCCCTGGACACATACAGACCGAGTGATCCGGATGAGTTTATTAAATGATAGGATTGAGGAATTCAGGAATTGGGGAATTGAGGAATTAAAATCGAATAAATCCTTTTTATAATTCCTGAATCCCTAAATCCCTAAATACCTAAATTAAGGTAGTTATTATGAAGATCGTACAAATCGACAAGGATAAGTGGGAGACCGGTCTCCAAAAACTAACAGAGAATTATCGCCTTTTCGGTCCCGTCCCGGAAAATGAGTTCCATAATTTTAAGGAACTCGGCCGCGGACAACTGCCGGATTTAAGCTGCTTAAACACCCGCCTATCACCCAAATCGATCATCTATCCTCAAACGGAAGTGATGTTCGAATATTCTCTGGATGAAAACCAGGAAGACCATCACATATTAAAAGAAGTCAATAAAGACTATCCGCCGCAAGCGGTTATCGGTATACGGCCCTGTGATGCCAAGGCCTTTGCACTGGTCAGACTCAATTTTGACACAGCGGAGTACAAAGACCCGTATTGGCTCAAAGCCTATGAAGCCACCACGCTGGTGGGCCTCGCATGTGAGTCCCCGTGCAGTTCCTGTTTCTGCACCACCGCCGGCTGCGGGCCTTATCATGAAGAAGAACTGGATTTGCTGCTGATCGAAAGCGGCGTTCATTACCGCGCCAAAGTCATCACCGACAAAGGCGAAGCATTTTTAGAGGCCGCCGGATGGGGCCATACACTAGATGAAAAAACAGCCCTTAAAGAGATCGAAGCCAAGAAACAGGCAGCTGAAGATAAAATATGCGCTGCTGTAAACACCGACAAATTAAGGGAAATTGATACCAACGCGCTTTACAATGCACCATTTTGGGAAGAGGTTTCTTTTTCCTGTATTAACTGCGGCACCTGCACCTACGTGTGCCCGACATGCTGGTGTTTTGATATTCAGGATGAAAACTACGGCAGCAGCGGTTGTCGAATGCGCAATTGGGACAGCTGCATGTACCCGCTTTTTACCGCGCATGGTTCCGGGCATAACCCCAGAGACACTAAATTGCACCGGGTGCGCCAGCGATTTATGCACAAACTCAAATATTATGTCGATAAATATGACACCGGAATTCAATGTGTGGGATGCGGCCGCTGCGTTCGCCTCTGTCCGGTCAACATCGATATTCGACGCGTTTGTGAACTGATGAACAGCTACGCCGCTTCGAAGGATGCGTGCGCAGTTTAGCGGATTGAATATTGAATATTTAAGGTCCGCCTGCGGCGGATCAATTTTAAAATATTAGCCATAAACATGACGGCGCACAGCGACTTCAATAAATAGTCAATTTTCAATATTCAATTTTCAATTTTTACGGGGGTGATTTTGGAAAATCCATATCTGCCTTATCCGGTTCGCATCGATCATATCACCGTTGAAACCGAAGATAAGAATTTGAAAACATTTCGCTTTGTCTTCTTAAACCCGGAAGACGAAGAAAAATTCAGCTACCGGGCCGGTCAGTTTGCCGAACTTTCCGTGACTGGAAAGGGGGAAATTCCCATCGGTATCGCCTCATCGCCTTCGGAAAAAGGGTTTGTCATGTTCACCGTAAACAAAGTGGGGCTGGTATCATCTTATCTGCATGCCATGAAAGAAGGCGATATAATGGGGGTGCGCGGCCCCCTGGGCAACTGGTATCCGTGGGAGCAGATGGAAGGTAAAAATGTGGTCATCATCGGCGGCGGTTTTGCATTTACCACCCTGCGGTCATCGATTATCTATATGCTGGATCCGGAAAATCGTCCGAAGTTTAAAGATATTCACGTCATATACGGCGCCCGCACACCCGGTATGTTGCTGTACTGGGATGAGTTAATCGAATGGGAAAAGCGCGATGATATCAAGATGCATATCACCGTAGACGGCACCGACGACCCGAGCTGGAAATACAATACCGGTTTTGTGCCGACCATCACCGAACAAAAAGCCCCACCCGGTGGTGAAGACACATACGCGGTGGTCTGCGGGCCGCCGATCATGATTAAATTTACGCAACCGGTATTAGATAAGCTGGACTATTCCCACGATCGCATTATCATGTCCCTTGAAAACCGAATGAAATGTGGAATTGGAATGTGCGGACGCTGCAACATCGGCAAAGAATTTGTTTGCAAAGACGGGCCGGTTTTCACACTGGAAGAACTAAACAAAACACCCAGGGAATATTAGTACCTTAGTTGTTATTTTTGTGGATTTTGTGGCAAAAAAACTGTATTGGAATATTTTCATATTGACAAGGCTATATCATATACGGTAAAAATTCCTTTTTAAAAATAAGCTGAATCAGGCTGCGGCCGAAAGAAACAATTCTATAAAATATAAATTATCAAGAAGGAGGATATTAAATGCCAAGTGTAGAATTTATGGGAAAAGAGTTTACAATCGACGAAGACGGGTTTATCGATTCCTACGACAACTGGTGCGATGAGTGGGTTCAATGGGTAAAAAATCAGGAAGGCATCGAGGAGCTCAATGACGAACATCAAAAAGTGATTGAGGTCCTTCGCGATTATTATGAGAAAAATGGTATTGCTCCAATGGTTCGAGTTCTGTCCAAAGTAACTGGTTTTAAACTGAAACATATTTATGAGTTGTTCCCGTCAGGTCCGGGTAAGGGTGCCTGTAAAATGGCCGGTCTTCCCAAACCCACCGGATGTGTCTAATCACAAGATCGTGACCGATTTATCTTTTAAAAAAAGGCCCTGCTGTTTACGCAGGGCCTTTTTTCTTTAGGAGGTCTAATGAATCTCTCCATAAAAACATCGACCAAAACAGAATTAATCGATATTACATCAAAAATTGCGAAATGGGTAAAAGAATCCGGTGTCAGCGAAGGTCTGTGTATGCTGTATGTGCCTCACACAACGGCAGCCGTTACCATCAATGAAAGCGCCGATCCAAGTGTCAGGGGCGATATCATGATGGTCTTAAATCAAATCATTCCCTGGGATGCAAATTACAAACACCTGGAGGGCAATTCGCCCGCCCATGTGAAGTCGACCCTGGTCGGTGCATCGGAGTTGGTGGCGATTGAAAACGGCTCACTGGTTTTAGGGACCTGGCAGGGACTTTTTTTCTGTGAATTTGATGGACCGCGAACTCGAAAGATTCACGTTCGCATCCTGGACGGAAAATTTAGGAAGTAAGCCATGAATCAACCTGAAGTGACAATCGATGATACCGACCGGGCCATTTTGAATCGGATCCAATCTGATTTTCCCATTACATCTCGCCCTTACCATACAATTGGCCAAGAATTGGGCTTGCCCGAAAATGAAGTTTTAGAGCGCATCTTACGGTTAAAAGAATCCGGAATTATCCGCCGAATTGGCGGCAATTTTATGCCTGAAAAACTGGGATTTGTCAGTACCCTGTGTGCAGCCAAAGTACCTGAAGATAAGGTCCGCATTTTTGCTGATGCGGTCAACCGCTATCCGGGCGTTACCCACAATTACCGACGGGAAAATACATTCAATATCTGGTTTACTTTTATTGCACCTTCCATGGATGAAATTAACGCAAATCTTAAAAAAATCGCCGATGAGACCGGCATAAGCGATATCCTCAATCTGCCGGCGACAAAAGTGTTCAAGATAAAGGCGGAATTTAAAATCTAAGGTTTCGGGTGTCAGGTGTCAGGTCACCACATGTCATACCGAAACCTGAAAAATCTCAGAGAATACTCTCCGTCTAAAGGCTCCAAGGCCAGCGTTAGGCCCTCCGGGCCAAAGACTGACACCTGAACACTGACACCTGAAACCTAATATGTAGTTATGAACAACATCCGCATCGCTACTGTTATTTTGAATTGTCCGGTTGGCCGGGTCGCGGACAACCTGGATCACATGGCCTCCTGGGTTGCGGCCGCAAGCAAACGCGGTGCGGATCT
>JASFGM010000016.1:0-13659 GCA_050123755.1 Desulfobacterales bacterium | reverse complement strand
GATATTGGGATCGGCAGTATAGACACCGTTGACATCGGTATAGATTTCGCAGACGTCTGCCTTTAGCGCTGCGGCAATTGCGACAGCAGATGTATCTGATCCTCCCCGCCCGAGGGTCGTTATGTTGCCGTTCGGATCACAGCCCTGAAATCCGGCGACCACAACGATGTTGCGCTGCTGCAGCAGCTCTTTAATGCGATCGGCCCGGATGTCGAGGATGCGGGCATTGCCATGGCACTGATCGGTAAGAACTTCTGCCTGATGGCCCATGAGCGACTGTGCCGGGTAATTCATTGATTTAAGAGTCATGGCCAGCAGGGCGGAGGTCGTTTGCTCGCCGGTAGCCAACAAGACATCAAGCTCACGTTTATCCGGCACTTGCGAAATATTGGAAGCCATATTTATCAGGTCGTCGGTAATACCGGCCATCGCCGAAAGAATCACGACAACATCATTTCCCTGTTCATAAGTTTTCGCCACACGGCTGGCCACATTCTGAATTCGCTCGAGGTTGGCTACGGATGTGCCCCCGTATTTTTGTACAATTAAAGACATCTTAATTCCTTATTAAATTGATTTTGGCAATGCTTTTAGCAAATTGCCGGCCTGATGTCCATATGCAAATATATCGATTTGGCGGGATTCTTCACCCGTGAGCTTAAATTGAAGGGATAGATGATCGGAAAGCGTATCTGCGGAAAGCTTGTCAGCCCATTCGATCGCAATGACTGCATCCTGATGTAGAACTTCATCCAGGCCGATGTCCTCCAGCTCGGAGATATGCTCAATGCGATATAGATCGACATGGAACAGGCGCTGGCGTCCCGGGTATTCATTGATGAGGGTGAACGTCGGGCTGGTGATATAATACTTTTCAGAAACATCAAGGCCTCTTGCCAATCCCTGAACAAATGCTGTTTTGCCGCTCCCAAGCTCACCGCTTAATGCGATGATGAATGCCTGCTCCAGCCTTGCGCCCAGAGTGTGTCCCAGTCTCTGGGTTTCTGTTACGGAATGCGTCGTTATCTGGATGTGCTGGTCAGACATGGATTGGGGAATATGTTATTCGTTATCGGTTATTTGTTATTGGTATGAAAAAACTTAATACTGCTGCATATCTGCAAAACCGATTAACGAATAGCAAATAACAAATAACTTTAGCGCAAAGGTATTTGAATACGATTTTAGATTATGCCGCAGGATTTGTTTCTAATATCTTTTTTATCTCCCCGGGGATGGCGTTCATGACTTCACCGGCCAGATAGCCAATGGGGCCAATGGTTTTCGCAAGCGTGTCGGCGGCGGCACCGTGCAGATATACGGCCGCATGCGCAGCTGCTTCGGGGGTAAATCCCTGGGTGATGAAGCCGGCAAGGACACCGGTTAAGACATCACCCATGCCGCCGGATGCCATGCCCGGATTGCCGGTGGGATTAATATATGCGCGGCCGTCGGGGTGCGCAATAACCGTTGCGGCACCTTTTAAAACTAGATGCACCTTGAAGTTTGTGGCAAAATCCCGGGCGCACTGCAGGCGATTCTGTTGGACTTCTGCAGCGGTTACATCCATCAGCCGTGCCATTTCTCCGGGATGGGGCGTGAGAACCACCGGAGTTTTGAGGCTTTTTAAAACCTGAGTCTGTCCCGCGATGTTGTTGAGTCCGTCGGCATCAATGACCACAGGGATCCGGCTTTGACTGATAATTTTCTTTACCAGGCTTTGAGTTTCCCCTGCCTGGCCGATACCGGGTCCGATGGCCAGGCATGTTTTGCCGGCTTCCATCTTTTTTATATTTTCAAAAGCGCTGGTTCCGAGGGCACCATTTTGGCTTTGCGGCAGCGGCGCGGTCATCACTTCCAGCACTTGGGTTTCAAGGATGGGATTTAGACTTTCGGCAATGCCCAGGGTAACTAAACCGGCACCGGCCCGCATGGCCGACATCGCTGTCATGGCGGCAGCGCCGGTTTTGCCGCGAGAGCCGGCGATAACCAACAAATGACCGGTTTGACCCTTGTGCGTGTCCGCACAACGGGGTTGCAAATAGTTGCGAATCTGCGTAGATGTCAGCAGGTATTGCTTCGGACCCACAGCCTGCACGACAGCGCCGGGGATTCCAATATCGATAATTTCAAGCGATCCGGTGTATTCGGCTCCCGGATAAGTGAAATGCCCGATTTTGGCCAGCCCAAAGGTGGCGGTGCCTTGCGCCCGGATGCACGTACCGCAGGGCTGGCCCGTATCTGCATTTAAGCCGGAGGGGATATCCACCGCAAAAACCGCGATGCCGCTACTATTGCGCGCATTGAGCGCGTTGATAAAATTTATGACGGTTTTGAATAACCCTCTAACGTCGGATGTCAGGCCGGTTCCCAGGATGGCATCTACCAGCAGGCCATGGTCCGACAGGCTCGGTTTGATTTTTGAAAAAGTATCTTCGTCCGGGATTTCAACGACCCCGATATCCAGCGGTACCAGACGTTCGCGATTGGTGGCGGCATCTCCTTTTAAGGCAGCAGTTTTGGCCAGCAGATAGACGCTAACATCGATGCCTTTTTCCGCCAGGCATCTGGCAATAACAAAGCCATCGCCGCCATTGTTGCCTTTGCCGCAAATAATGCCCACCCCGGCCTTTAGATGATCACCAAATTGATCCAGCAACACACGCGTGGCACCCCGTCCGGCTTTTTCCATGAGCTCCAAACCAGGAATTCCATGGGTTTCGATGGTCTGGCGATCCATTTCCTGCATTTCACCGGCGGTTACAAGAATCATCTAAAGCTCCGTTAGAAGTGATTTAATCCGCCATAAACATAGGCGGATAAAAATGTCTAAAATTATGGTTTTGCTCGCTCTGCGTCTTTTTAATTGGCATAAATTCTATTTTTGGTTATCGAGGACAAGTACGAGGACGAGTAGGATTTACGATTTGATTTGCATCGTTCTCGTCGTCGTCCTCGTACCCGTCCTCGAAACAAAATTGGGCAGGTTCTTCACAACCTTCTGTTGGATGATCGTTCGACCAAGAGGCTCTCGACGGGCAGAATTCCTTAACTTTAGGCACTTTAAGTATTTGAGTCACTTTAGCTCACTTATAATATATATGATGCCGTTAAAGGCCTACAGTGCCCGGATCAGTTCGATCATCTCTTTTACAGCCGTTTGCATTCCAGTCAGGAGTGCGCGCGAGACGATACTGTGGCCAATAGTGAATTCATCGATTTCGTGAAGGTCGCTAAATGCCTTGATGCTTTTATAGCACAAGCTGCCTCCGACCTTAACATTGAGATTGAGTTTGTGCGCAAGTTTGATGGCATCAACAATCTTTAAAAAAGCCTGGTGTCGTTTTTGGGCAGTTTTGGCTTCGCAGTATGCACCGGTATGAATTTCCACAATGCCTGCATTTGATCTGTGGGCCTGTTTGAGCTGATCCGGATCCGGGTCGATTAAAACGGCAACAGGTATGCCGCTGTTTTGCAAGGTGTCAACGGTTTCCGTTATTTCGTCTTTGTGGACAACCAGATCCAGACCGCCTTCGGTGCTGAATTCCTCCCGTTTTTCCGGCACCAGCGTCACGTGATCCGGCTTTATATCCAGAGCCATGCCGACCATTTCGGTGGTTGCAGCCATTTCCAGGATCAGTTTATTCTGAATCGTCTGGCGAAGAATTCGAACATCCCGGTCACGAATATCACGCCGGTCATTGCGCAGATGCACGGCTATACCGTCTGCTCCCGCCAGTTCAGCCATTAGAGCAGCTGCCACCGGATCGGGAAATGTGCTTTTCTTGGCTTCCCTCAAAACGGCCACCTGATCAATTTTTACGGATAGCCCGGCCATTGCTGAACCTCCCTTATTCCATGTAAACGGCATAAAATCAGTTTTGTTAAAAGCACTATGTTCTCAATATGTTATAGAAATTTCGGGACCTCAAGACGTTGCGTCGATTATTTTAAGAAGTTCTTCTGCCTTTTTTTGCATTCTGCGGGCTCCGGTTTTTGTGTTTTCATGATCATAACCGCAAAGGTGCAAAATTCCGTGGATTAGAAGCTGGTCAAGGCGGTCTTGCATGCTGAAACCGGCGCCTTGCCCTTCTCGATGAGCGGTATCGGCTGAAATCACGACATCGCCCAGCAGGCTGGGCGTAATCTCTGAGAATTGGCCCGCGCGCATGGGAAATGCAATCACATTTGTCGGCCCTTTGCGATTAAGGTAATCGCGGTTGAATTGCGCTATCTGCTGATCGTCAACAATAAGGATGGAAAGTTCTGCGTCAGGATAGTCCAAGGCGTTTAAGATGGCTATTGCTGTTTGTCGAATCTTCTTCTTTGAGATCCTGTGATTGCTTTGCCTGTTGTCTATCTGAACTTCCATTCTTCAGTTTTCCTTTTTCATATCCGTTGCCCGCCGACCGTCTTTCGCTATATTCGATTCGGTGATGGTGGATACCATACAAAATCTTATTATAACTTTTTGCAATGTTGTGCAGGTCTTTTAGGGTCAGCTCACAGGAATCCAGCTGGCCGTCTGAAAAAATCTGATTGATAAGATTTTGTACCAGCCCTTTGATCCTTGAAGTGGTGGGATTGTCCAAAGTTCGCGAAGCAGCTTCAACCACGTCAGCCAGCATGACCAGACCGGCCTCTTTGGTCTGTGGTTTGGGTCCGGGGTATCTAAAATCGTCTATTTTAACAGCGTTCGCCCCTTTTTTCTGTTTGGCCTTTTCATAAAAAAATTTAATGATACTGGTACCATGGTGTTGGCGGATGGTGTCGGTGATCACCTGGCCCAATTTATTTTCTCTGGCGATTTCAACCCCATCTTTAATGTGGGCAATCAGAATCAAACCCGACATGGAAGGCGCCAGTTTGTCGTGTCTATTTTTGCCTTCGGTTTGGTTTTCAATGAAATACAAGGGTTTTTTTATTTTGCCGATATCATGATAATACCCGCAAACTTTTGCCAGTAGCGGGTTGGCACCTATTTCCATGGCAGCAGCTTCCACCAAGGAGCCGACAATGACCGAGTGGTGATAGGTTCCGGGTGCTTCGATCATCAACCGGCGCATGATCGGACGGTCCAGATTCGCAAGTTCGAGAAGGGTAATATCGGTCGTATAATCAAACGCAATTTCGACGAGCGGAACGATGCCGGCGGTTACGATCCCGGTTACAATACCGCCCATGAAGGCAAAAGCCCAATCCCATAGCAGTTTGGAACTTGATAATTCTCCCATGTAAAGGTGGATCGCCGTGGCCAGTACAACATTTAGCACGCCAAGTTTTGCGCCTGCTGTTATGAATACTTTACGCTCGCGGCAATCCCTAAGCCAATAGGCTGCCATCGTGCTGTTTATCAGAAAATACAAAAACATTTCAAAATTGTTTTGAAGAATGATGGCAAAACCGATCGCCATTACCAGGGCCATGGGAACGGCTATTGTTAGTCCCAGAAATAGGCAGATAATCATGGCCGCCGCGGCTAAGGGAATGCCAAAATATATTGAAGATTCCGGAATCGGGACCGGTGAATTCCGGGTCAGCAATGCTGCAAACGAGGCCGATATCTCTGCCAGAAAGATAAAGGTTAATGCCAAACTGGCAATCAAGAGCAGATTTTTGATATGGTAGGCGGCCATTCGGCCCTGATAATTAAGATGCAAAATATAGGTGGTTACCAGAAGACACATGATCAGCATAGCTGCGCCAAGGCTGCTGAGCAAAATTTGTTCCTTTTTCGTCTGGGCCTGGAGCGCTTCTAATTTTAGAAGATCAAATTCGGTCACCCGCGCACCTTCACGCAGCAGCATTTCTCCGGCCTTTATTTTATACAAAACCGGCTTGATTTCTTTGGTGATTCTATTTTCGCGCTCCTTAGTTTCGCTGCGGTTTAAGGTGATGTTGGGTTGGATGAGCTCCTGGACAAAATCAACGACTAAATTTTTGAGGGTGTAATCGAGGTCTTGAAGATAGGGTTGGCCGATGCTGCGGACCAGGGCTTTGGCTTGGTTCAATCCGTAAAATTGATTCAGGTTGCCGGCAATCTTTTCTTTTTTTGTACTGACATCTCTCAGAATGATGCCTTTGTCCAGCTCTTTTAGCAGAATTTCCTTGTTGGTTACGACGCCGTTGGATAAAATTTTATCTATGATTTTAGCGATGAGATTTGCGAGATTCTTTGAAAATTCCTCTCGAGCAAGAGCGCGATAGGCGCCTTTGCTGAGATCAATGCCGATGGTTTCCTCAAATTGTTCTTGCTTTTCCCAGACCAGGGTCTGCAGCGACACGTTTTGCTCTGGCGGCAGTATCTCAGCGGGCTCCAACTGATTTTCCATTTCCGGGGGTTCGATTTTTTGGGACGATTCAATAACGGTTCTTAAATCGCCAAATGCTTGCTCCACCTTGCTTTTCAGAACATTAGCCAGGTTGGGATCGTAATCGTAAACCGTTAGCACCTCCGCGATGGCCTGCTGACGGTTTTTGTCTGTGGCCGCTTGATCTTCGATAAAAAAATCTTTAGGTGCTTTGATGTCGCGTTCAACCACATCTCCCAGGTTATACGGGTGTTTGGTAATAACCAGACTCGGATACAAAATGATGATAAAGAGCATCGTGGCTAACACCAGAATTGCCCACCGTATTTGGGTATTGCTCTCCAGGAATTTGTTGATCGGTTCTTTGCTTTTTTCGAATTTCATAAACTTCCCGCAAACGGTGCTTTCTATTTTTCCTTGCTGGCCTCGAACTCCTCGTAGGCATTGATGATGTGTTGCACAAGCGAATGTCTGACAACATCCAGTTTTGAAAAAAAGACAAACTTGATGCCCGCAATTCCCTGGAGGATGTTTTTCGCCTGGATAAGACCCGAGGTCCTCTCAGCCGGCAAATCTATCTGAGTGATGTCACCGGTGATGACGGCTTTTGAGTTGAAACCGATACGCGTAAGGAACATCTTCATCTGTTCCGGAGTCGTGTTTTGGGCCTCATCCAAAATGATAAACGAATCATTTAAGGTCCGCCCGCGCATAAATGCAATCGGGGCAACCTCGATGGCCCCTTTTTGAATCAAGCTTGAGACTTTTTCAAACCGCATCATATCATGAAGTGCATCATATAGCGGTCTTAAATACGGGTCGACTTTTTCCGCAAGATCGCCCGGTAAAAAACCCAGTTCCTCACCGGCTTCAACCGCCGGGCGCGTCAGGATAATGCGATCAACGAGCCCCTTTGTAAGCGCTGAAACCGCCATAGCCATAGCCAGGTAGGTTTTTCCGGTCCCGGCAGGGCCAATTCCAAAAACTATATCATATTTTCGAATCGCATCAATATATTCCTTCTGCGCCGGACTTTTGGGAGCGATCGTTGTCTTTTTTGAGGTGATGTAAACGGTGTCTAAAAATATTTTTTTCAAATCCACGCGGTCATTGCCGCTGAGTACGCGAACGGCATAATCAAGGTCTTTGGGGTGAATGGGGTATCCCTCTTTTATCAGGGCGTAGAGCTGATCCAGCACATTTTGAGCCAGGCGCGCGTTTATGCGGTCTCCTTGAATAAAAACCTTGCTGCCTCTTGCATTCACGGTGGTGTCGGTTGCCGCAGCGATTCTTTGAAGATTACTGTTATGCTCTCCAAACAACTGCCTGGCCACTTCAATATCGGAAAAAGTTAACGTGGTTTGTTTATGATCCGAGATTTCATTCATACGAAGATTTGCCTGACCCCGCTTTCCCCATAAGATGTATGTCAAGTAACGCAAAGATGGCGATGTGTGCCTCTGAACTTTGGATCTATTTTCTATCATACCCTAGAATGATTGCAAGACACAAATCCAACCTCCATCTTATGCCATAAAAATACCTTGACTCGCAAAACCTGCTCTGTTAGTTCAACCGTCTGATACTGTTGCAATTTGTATCAGGACCATTTGATATGGGCAGATGTATTGAAATCAAGGAATATTCGGGTTTTGATCGGGGCACTTCGCGCCCCGGTCTTTTCGCGCCGATGGCGGTAAAATCCAAGCCACCCCCTGTGCGGGTGGTCGTTGACTCGGTTGCCTTTTTGGTGACTAAATGAACCCATTTGATGTTTTTATAATAATTGTATTGGGTTATAGCATCGTCCGAGGTCTCTTCAGAGGGTTGGTCAAAGAAGTTTCATCTATTTTTGGTGTACTGGGCGGTTTTTATGCCGCCTATTCATACTATCCGGTGGTGGCCAAAATTTTCGCCGGATTGGCTATCAATCCTTCGTACCTGAATATTTTGAGTTTTTTGGCTATCTTTTGCAGTGTCCTCATCATCATCAGCATTCTTGGGGTTGTGATCAAATATTTGCTGAATGTCGCCTTTTTGGGGTGGATTGATCGCATATGCGGTGTTTTTTTTGGATTAATTAAAGGCGTACTAATTGTGACGGTGTTGTTTATCATCCTTACAACCTTTCTTCCCAAAGGTGCTCCGATAATCAAAAAATCTGTCCTCGCCCCCCATGTCACATGGATCTCCGAAAAAATGGTTAATGTTGTCTCCGAAGAAATGAAGCGTGACTTTTTTAGCAAGCTTGAAGAATTTAAAAGAGCGTGGAAAATTCCAAAGTAAAATCAGCAACGGATTCACTAAAGGCCCTGGTTGCACTGGTTGAATCCTTGCGGGGAGAGCATGGATGTCCCTGGGATAAAACCCAAACTGCCCGAACCATACTTATCTATCTGATCGAGGAAATGTATGAACTTGCCGATGCAATCGAGTCAAACCGCGCTGAAGACGTGCGAGAAGAGCTTGGGGATGTGTTATTTCATATTGTTTTCATGGCCCGACTTTTTCAAGAAACGGGCCAGTTTAGCATTTACGATGTCGCTCGAGATATCACGGCCAAGATGATCAGGCGGCACCCGCATGTGTTTGGCACTGCCCGAGTTGATAACACCGATACGGTGAAGCACAATTGGCATAAAATAAAGCAAGATGAAAAGAAACCGGGCAAAGAAAAATCTGTCATTGATTCAGTGCCGAAGAGACTTCCAGCTTTAATGCGCACATATCAGATTTGTGAACGTACGGCGCGCAGCGGTTTTGATTGGAAGGATGCTGAAGGCCTTTTACGGCAATTGGCGTCTGAATTAAATGGCCTGAAACAGGTCTTGAAGGGTAACGAAGAAGAGCGGGTTTCTGAAGAATTCGGGAATTTGTTGTTCGACCTGGTTAATTTGGCGCGGTCTTTAAAAATCCATCCCGAGACAGCCCTGTCCGGTGCGCTTAAAACGTTTGAAAAACGATTCAGGCAGATGGAAAAAAGGGTTTCCGAAAGGGGAACGAATTTCGATTCTCTTTCGCAGGCCGAAATTCAGCAGATCTGGCAGGCAATAGAACCCACTAGAAGGTAAAAATGATCGCCATTATCGACTATGATGCCGGAAATCTTGCCAGTGTCGCCCGAGCGGTTTCGCACCTTGGCATGTCATGTGTGATAACCAAAGCCGCGGCTGAAATTAGAGGCGCAGATCGGATCATTTTTCCGGGAGTTGGTGCCGCCGGCGCAGCAATGGAAAGTTTGAAGCGCTCCGGATTAGATACGCTTATTAAAGATGAGCTGGCCAGGGGAAAACCCATTTTGGGTATTTGTTTAGGCACCCAAATTATTCTGGCCCACAGTGATGAGAATGATACGCCCTGTCTGGGGATTTTAGATGGGACGGTGCGCGCTTTTGGGACGGATAAGCAATCAAAAGATGGACAAAAGCTGAAAATTCCCCACATGGGATGGAACGGAATTCGGATTGAAAGATCCCATCCGCTGCTTTCCGATATGGGAGCGGATGATGAATTTTATTTTGTGCACAGCTATTACCCGGAACCGGACAATACCGAATCTGTCATTGCCATAACTGACTATGGACTTCCGTTTGCCTCGATTCTTGGATTTAAGAATTTATTTGCGACTCAATTCCACCTTGAAAAAAGCGGGCCTGCCGGGTTGAAGATACTGGAAAATTTCTGCAAATGGACACCGTAGGGTGCCGGTTAATGATCTTAAAAAAGTCTTGTGGCAGTATTTAAGTCAAGTTCTTCTAACAATACAATATCGATGGTTTCAGGTGTCAGTGTTCAGGTGTCAGTTAAAAGATGACGGAATTCAGATAGAAGAAAACAATCTTGCTTTTGTCATCTCCCATCTATAGTTCCTGACACCTGACACCCGAAACCTGAAACCTTAAATAGGACGAATTGGCGTCGAATTTTGCGCTTGGAACCAGGAATTTAACAACACTCGAATTTAACATGTTGAGCAAAAGGATTATACCTTGTCTGGATGTGCGTGAAGGCAAGACCACCAAAGGCATCAAGTTTAAAAATAATGTCGATATTGGTGATCCCGTTGATATGGCCCGCCTTTATTACGAAGCGGGCGCCGATGAAATCGTTTTTTACGATATTACGGCCTCCTATGAAAAACGCGATATCATGCTGGACGTGGTCAAGCATGTCGCCGAAACGATATTCATCCCTTTTTCTGTCGGTGGCGGAATCCGGACGGTTGAGGACATGCGAAATGTACTTTTGGCCGGTGCCGAGAAAGTTAGCGTCAATACCGCTGCCGTAAAAAATCCGGACATAATCGCCGATGGCGCCACAGCATTCGGCAATCAGTGCATTGTTCTGGGCATGGATGCTAAATTCGTGGGCGTGACCGAAAAAATACCTTCAGGATATGAGATTTATATCAACGGCGGCAGAACCCCCATGGGAATAGATGCTTTGAATTGGGCGATTGAGGCCCAAAAACTTGGAGCGGGTGAGATCTGTTTGAATTCAATCGATGCCGACGGAACGAAAATGGGATACGAACTGAATTTGACCGCTATGATTTCTGAAAATGTGGATATTCCAGTGATCGCCTCCGGGGGCGCCGGAACTCCCGAGCATTTGCGTGATGTGCTTACCAAGGCCAAAGCGGATGCGGCCTTAATCGCTTCTATGGTCCATTATGGAACCTATACGATATCTGAAATTAAGACCTTTCTGGCGGCCAACGCAGTTAAGGTTCGTAAAACTTATTAGAAGGATAAAAAGATATACGGGTAGGGGCGCACCTCAAGGTGCGTTAAGAGCTAAATCCAGATATTAAAATTCAGCCCCGGGGTCAGGTACGCTATGCATAGATGAAAATAGCACGGGCTGTCAATTAAGCCATTTCATTTGACAGTATGTATCCTGGAGGAGTTTTGCGAACGATTTCTCCGTTTTTGTTATACTCCTCGACAATGATGGCGCCATCTTCAAATGTGTTTTTGCGCGTCGTATCTTCCTCTTGCTTTAAATTCAGGTCAGATTTCTGACTGTCTTCCGTTTTTTCAACAGGTCTTTTCTTCCGGATTTCATCGCTTTTCTTGACAGCGATATCCTGGTGCTGCATCTCACTATCATAATTTGTCCGCACCGTGTGTTGCATTGCGGCTTCTCCAATAGCATGTAACATGGTTTCCTCCTTTTTTTCTGATGAGTCCTCCTGACTCATATGCTGTTGATGCTCACTGCTAAAGGTCAGCATCTTTTTCAACCGCGTCTTTGTCCAATTGTTCAAGCCGGTTCATCAGAAAGCGCTTATCTTTGACCGAGAGTGCGGTTGTTGTTTTTTTGTTCAGATCGTCAATCACATTAAATACAAAAGTTTTTTCCTTTTTGGTATCAGATTCAAAATGGCTTTTTAAATTCTCCCGGGGCCGATCAAGCTTGCTCGCTTTAATTTCGTCATTAGAGCCATAATGAGAAATTTTACTTATGATATCTTTGGCCACCTTTTCAATTGTGGCCCTGCGTTTACCCTCGGTCGATAGATTAATCTGGTCGGACAGCGGTTTTTTATTGCCTGCTTTCTGTTTTTGAACACCTCTGTCCTGACTGAGCTGCTTACTGTAAACATTTAATACATTATGAATTTGATAACTGGATACAAGCATTTTGCAATTTTCCCCTGTCTGGTTTATCGGTATGCTTTGGTCAAAACTTTAGGGAAAAATGAAAGCAGAGAGCCGTCTGGTTTTATAATTATCTGTAATTATTTATAATACCAGATATCTCCGGGGGGAATCTTCCAAGCGAAAACACCTTGATTTCATTGATTGGAAAGCCGCTTAATCATCAAACTCGCCGGCCGGGCCTTTATCACTTTTGATTTCAGCAGCTTTTTTTTGAATTTGCTCGGGAGTCCAGTCTTTAGGGTCCTCTATCCGCCTTGCTTTTGGGCCGGTTTCGTAAGATCCGGTATCAAGAATGGCTTCGATTGCCAGCGATGCCGTGTTTTCAGCATTGAAAACATTGACCAGCATGTCATATGCAAAATCCTCGACGCGGTTTATCATGCGTTCTCGAATCTTCTGAGGTTGTCCGAGCAGCTTATTTTCAAAAGGTAGATTTAGCTTTTTGTAATCGCCGCCCTTATATCCATGCGCATCGGCGAAGACCACCATTTCAGACCATATCTGTTCGGTAACGCCTGCGTCCTTTACTTTTTTGAAGTTACCATCATCATCAAGGATGGCATTCCCATAATCATTTACTTCCAGGCCCCATGAAATCATTTGCAGGGCTGTTGCGACGTTTGCTTTTGTGGTACGTGTCTTGGCGGCAATTTCTCGCAGCCTGTCTGAATTGTTGCCGGAAGTTCCGTGTTGGGCCCCGGAAATTTGATAATCAGTCAACGCTTTATGAATTCGGTCAGTTAAGTCGACCTGTATCCCCTGGCCACTAGCTTCAATGCCATGGGTGGTGCCATTGTTGAGTGCAATCCAATCCGGAAAAATGTCGTGGGCGTTTAAGCCCTGGATGAGAAATAAGGCCTCCTCTACAGTCGAAAGTCCCTCTTTCCCTTTAATTTCACCAACTTCAGTTTCAAGCCCCGCCCATTTAGGAACATACTTATTTAACTCGATGCTGGCCAATAGGTTTTTATCATCTGCCATATGAGATGCATCGATGGCCATAGAAGTGATACCGGCCTCAAACAGGGTTGGAATTTCCACTTTAGCAGCTTCAACGTCGGCCTCATTTTTAATACCGTAGTGATCGGCATGAATGGCCACCGGGATGGTAATTCTTAATTCGTTGCAGGCTGCATCAACAATGCGGGCAATATTCCAGTAATTAACCGCACAGTAAGCATTGGCGCCACCTTCGGATTTTGCGATTTCGATAATCAAGGCGGCATTGGCCTTTTGAGCGGCCCTCAGGGCGCCGCGGATGACAAAACTGTTTCTACCGTTGGCCGCCATGGCAATTGCTTTGCCCTTGGCCAGCATCGCCTGGTCGATAAATTTCCCGCTAACAAGCATGGCCTTGGAATTTGGGAAAAGCTTCACAATAGTAGGGGGACGGCCAATTTGAAGCGCATTATCGAAATGATTCGTTTGTCCAATTCCAGCGATTTTTTCCGGCATGGCTCTTTCTCCTTTGTAATAAATTAATCCATGTGAAATTCGTTTCGTAAATTTCTATTTTGATAATAGCGTGGTGAATAAAAAAAGAAAAGTGATGATGTAGCGGAGTGTGGTGGCAGATCATGCATAAACGTCGACCAGAAGACCTAACTGATCGGCGTCGGAATATTGTAAACCATGGGTGGCATCGTAGCTATTGCCGCGAAAATCAAAATGGATGGTATCGG
>JASFGM010000015.1:0-14043 GCA_050123755.1 Desulfobacterales bacterium | reverse complement strand
TAAAACGAGCGTTTCTCTGAATATGTAAACGATAGCATATCGATTGTTGCCTTTGCGAGATTATACACATGTATTCGGGTGTTTTGCAAGCAGGAGCGTTCTGGCTACCGCCCTCAAACAGGTTTCCGGTGTCAGGTTTCGGGTGTCAGTTTATGACCCGAAGGGCCTACCGGGTTTCAAGAGTCAGGCTTCAGCATCAGACCCGCCGCGGTTTCAACTATATCAATGCTGACACCTGAACACTGACACCTGAAACCATATTTTGACATGCGACATTGGAAATTCGGTATTCGGCCTTAGATTGATACTTAGGCATTGGAAAATTCTACTGTTTGAATTAAGTTACGCTGTATGCTAACACAAGACGCGTTCGCTTCACGCACGCAATATTGGAATAATGCAATGAAAGAATTCTTCAAGGTTAAAGATTTACAAACGGTTTTAGAATACCGCACAAAATTTCCCCAGGTCGAGGCTGAAGAAATTCCACTGCCGGAAACGGTTGGAAGAGTCCTGGCAGAAGATATTGTTGCGGATGTCGATTTGCCGGACTTTCCACGGGCCATTGTTGACGGTTATGCGCTTCAAGGCGCTTCCACCTTTGGCGCCAGTGAAAGCAATCCGGCCTTTCTTACCGTTACCGCCAGTGTGGCCATGGGAGAATCGCCGAAGGTTACCATTGGCCCTGGGGAAGCGGTTCGCATCGCTACCGGTGGAATGTTACCGCAAGGTGCCGACAGTGTGGCCATGCTTGAACACACCGAAGCCATTGATGACGCAACAATCGAAGTTTACCGGAGTGTCGCCCCCGGTCAGAACATGATTGCTATCGGTGAAGATATTAAAAAAAAATCAGGTGTGCTGATGCCGGGACGATTGATTCGGCCCCAGGAGGCTGGACTTTTAGCCGCTTTGGGAAAACAGAAGGTGGCCGTTTTCCAAAGACCGGTTATCGGTATTATTTCCACCGGAGACGAAATTATACCGATTAATGCCGCGCCAACTCTGGGACAGATACGCGATATCAATACCTATACCCTTACGGGACTCATTCATCAAGCCGGAGCGCAAGCGGTCTCATTCGGGATCGTACGCGATAATTTTGAAACTCTGTTAGAAAAATGCAAGCTGGCCCTTGACCAATGTGATATGATTTTAATTTCCGGCGGCAGTTCCGTCGGCGCCCGCGACTTTACCGTTGATGTGCTTTCGGCCTTGCAGGATGCCAAAGTTCTGGTTCACGGCATATCCATCAGCCCCGGTAAACCGACCATTTTGGCAAAAGTCCAAAACAAAGCGTTCTGGGGAATGCCCGGGCACGTGGTCTCATCCATGATCGTATTTTCAAGAGTGGTCAGGCCATTCGTTGAACATTTAAGCGGGCAAATCCGTGAACAAGAAAAAGAGCACCGGCTAAACGCCAGGCTCAGCAGAAACGTCGCTTCGAGGCAGGGCCGCATCGATTTTATTCGGGTTCGCCTTCGCCGCGAAGAGGGCCGGCTATGGGCGGATCCGGTGCTGGGCAAATCAGGCCTCATCAGCACAATGGTCTTCGCCGACGGTTTGCTTGAAATCGATATCAATACCGAAGGGCTGGATAAGGGGACGGTGGTAGAGGTCATCCCAATGTAAAAAAAGGTTTCAGGTGTCGGGTGTCAGGTGTCAGAATTGATCAAGCTGACACCTGAACACTGACACCTGACACCTATCCATTTTGATAGGAAGTATCTATGAGCATTAAACGCAACATCTACCTAAAAATGAAAACCCTGAAAGAAGCCCGGGACATTCTCTTTCAGACATTTTCCAATTTACCCGCTCTTGCGACAGAAGAAATTTCAGTTCCGGACGCGGTCGGTCGCGTGCTGGCGACGTCGGTCAGCGCCCGGCTTTCCTCACCGAATTTCCATCTGGCAGCCATGGACGGGCTGGCTGTAAAAGCGGAAATCACCTTTGGCACAACCGCAGCGGCACCTAAGGAGCTGATCGTCGGCCGGGAAGCATTTTATGTCAACACCGGTCATGTCCTGCCTGAAAATACAGATGCGGTCATAATGGTCGAAAATGTCAATGAACTGGGTGAGGGGCGCATCGAGATTGAAGCCCCGGCCTTTCCCTGGCAAAATGTTCGCAGGGTCGGCGAAGACATTGTCGCCACCGAACTTCTTTTCCCCCAAAATCATGTGGTCACCCCCTATTGCGTCGGCGCCCTGCTGTCCGGGGGCGTTTTTAAGGTAACGGTCAAAGCCAAACCCAAGGTGCTGATAATTCCAACCGGGTCAGAACTGGTGGACTGGCGCAAACTTGAGCTTGATGACTTTAAGCCGGGTCAGGTGCTGGAAACCAATTCATATGTTCTGGGCAAGCTCATTGAAAAGTGCGGAGCCACCTATACACAGCACAAGATGGTGGTCGACAAAGTCGAAAAGATCAAACAGGCGGTCACAGCCGCGGTAAAGGATGATTATCAGCTGATCCTGATTTTGGGGGGATCCTCGGCCGGAACTGAAGATTTTGCCAACACGGCAATTGTTGATCTGGGTAAAATTCGGGTACATGGGGTAACGATCATGCCCGGCAAACCGGTTGTCATCGGAACAGTGGAAGATAAACCGGTCTTTGGGATTCCCGGTTACCCGGTGTCGGCCATTATTGCGTTTGAGCAGTTTGTCCAACCGCTGATATACGCTCTGCTGGGCCAACCCGAGCCGGTAAAAGAAACGATTGACGTCCAACCCACCAAAAAAATTGCCTCCAAGCTCGGCGTGGAAGAATTTGTACGCGTAAAGCTGGGTGAGGTGGGCGGCCGCATCGTGGCCACGCCGCTGGCCAGGGGAGCCGGCACCATCACCTCCATTACCGAAGCCGACGGCATCATCCGCATACCGAATCATGTGGAGGGCCTCAATGATGATGAAATCGTCTCCGCCGAACTTCTTCGCCCGCTGCCGGCCATCCGCCGGACAATCGTCATCGTCGGAAGTCATGATAATTCTCTGGATGTGCTCGCCGATCAGATCAAGGCCGCTCACAGTGAATTAACCCTGTCCTCAAGCCATGTTGGAAGTATGGGGGGCTTGATGGCCATCAAGCGCGGTGTATGCCATCTGGCCGGCACTCACCTTTTGGATACCGAAGATGGGTCTTACAATTTATCTTACCTAAAAAAATACCTGCCGGATACGGCGATCAAACTGATCCATCTGGTCCAACGCGACCAGGGCCTGATCCTAAAACAAGGCAATCCCAAAGGGATTACGGGTATTGAGGATCTCAGCCGCAAAGACGTTACCTTTATCAACCGGCAGGTCGGTTCGGGTACGCGAATTTTGTTGGACTATAAATTAAAGCAGATGGGTATCGAGGCGGCTGCCATTAATGGGTATCAAAATGAAGAATTCACCCATATGGCTGTGGCCGTATCGGTGCTGAGCGGTGCCGAGGATGCCGGTTTAGGGATTTATGCTGCGGCCAAAGCCTTAAATCTTGAATTTATACCGGTCGTCACCGAGCAATACGATCTGGCAATTCCCCTTGAGCATTTCGACACCCAATCCATCCAGATCCTGCTTGAGATCATAAATCGCCGCACATTTAAACAGCGCGTGGAAGCGCTGGGAGGATACAATACGCAGAATACTGGAGAGATCATCGACATATAGCTTTAATAAAATGCAGATCGCAAATCTTTTTAGGGCAGTAAACAAATTCGAAACACGAAGCACGAAATCCGAAACAATATCGAATGACCAAAATTCAAAATTTTAAACCCGCAAAGCTTGCCAAAAAATCCGATTGACATCGCTATAATTAATCGATGAGTTTGGGGCATTTGAACATTCGGATTTCGGGTTTCGGATTTTCGCCCAACCGAAACGTTTCGATTTTATTGAATTTCCATCATAAATTAGGTATCGGATTCAAGGAATATGAATACACTAGAGGCGCTTTTTCTGGGTATCATCCAGGGATTGACCGAGTTTTTGCCGGTTAGCAGCTCGGGTCATCTGGTGCTAATTCAACAGTTATTCGGGCTCAAAGAAGCCGAACTGTTTTTCGATGTCTGTGTCCACATGGGAACACTGGTGGCGGTCATCGTTGTCTTCCACCGGGAAATACAGAATATAATAGCGGCGCTGTTGCGGATTGTTTCTTTAGCGGGACAAAAAAAAACAATTTTGCAGCAGGTTGAATCCGATCCGGAATTAAAAATGGTTTTGCTTATCGTCATCGGATCCATTCCGACCGCCGTCCTGGGGCTCATGTTTAAAAGCATCGCCGATCAACTGTTTTCTTCGTCATTTTTAACCGGTCTGATGCTGATGCTGACCGGATTGCTTTTATGGCTCACCCGCCGGGCCAATCCCAACAACAAAGGAGCGGGTATCGAAGGTTTTTCCAGAACAAAAGCATTTACAATCGGAATTGTACAGGGGTTGGCCATTATCCCCGGTATTTCCAGATCAGGCTCCACAATCAGCATCGGCCTGCTGCTGGGCATCGATCGCGAAGTGGCGGCCAGATACTCGTTTTTGCTCTCCATACCGGCCATTGTAGGGGCCGGAGCGCTTAGCCTTAAAGACGGTTTATCCCAGACGGATCCGGCCATTCGGCTTGCACTGTTGGGTGCTGCAGCGGCTGCGCTTGTCGGTTACGCTGCCTTAAAAGTGCTGCTTCGCATGGTTAAAAAGGGACGCCTGTATGTGTTTGCGCCTTACTGCTGGCTGGTCGGCATCATCGCCATCCTATTCAGTTTGTAACTTGCTGCTGGAAGCAAAGAGCCAGCCAATACCTTCCTCTATAATTCTTAAGGTTTCAGTGTTCAGGTCTCAGGTGTCAGGGCAATGGTGACACACTGGATCCTGCCCAGGATCATCTTTTTCTGACACCTGAAACCTGACACCTGACACCTTTGAATCCAGCAAATCCTCTTGTACATCATCAATCCGGATGATAAAAGGGAAAACTTTGTGTGAAAAAATGCGAAAAGATATATGAACTTAGCTGATAAAAAAATATTTGCGACCCTGTTCTTTGCGATATTTGCCACCGTCACCGGCATGGGAATTGTGGTACCTCTTTTGCCGGTTTACGCCCATGAACTGGGAGCCAGTGGCTTTTTTATCGGAATGATCTTTGGCTCCTTTGCCCTGGCCCGGACGTTTTTTTTGCCCTACTTTGGCCGGCTATCGGACCGCAAAGGACGCAAGCCCCTGATTATTCCGGGACTTTTGACCTACACGCTAATCTCACTGGGATTTATTTTTTTCGAAGAAGTCAATGCCCTCATTGTCCTGCGATTTTTTCAGGGAATCGCTTCGGCCATGCTGATGCCCATCATCCAGGCCTATGTCGGTGATATTACACCTCCTGGAAAAGAAGGATTCACAATGGGGCTGTTTAACATGTCCATGTTTTGCGGCTTGAGCATCGGGCCATTTTTGGGCGGCTTCATCCACGACCGTTTCAGTCTGCAAACCTCCTTTGTCTGTATGGGACTTCTGGCCCTGATCGGATTTTTTTTGTGCCAGTTTTTGTTACCCCCGACCCGTTCGGAAAAATATATCACCAGCGGAAAAATTCCATATGGATGGAAACAACTAATTCTAGATCGCGATATCGCCAGTATTTTTATCTTCAGATTCTCCCATATGCTGTGCATCGGAATTGTCTGGGCCTTTTTGCCGCTGTTTGCAAAATTAAAGTTTGCCGCCACAAGCTCCGCCATCGGCGTATTAATCATGCTGGGGGTGCTTGTCAGCGGAGCCCTGCATGTGCCCATGGGGCTTTTGGCGGACAAAATCAACAAGAAATGGATGGTCGTCAGCGGCGGCGTGATCGTTGCGTGCGCCGTCTTTTCTTTCGTATGGGTACAAAGCTTCTCGGGGCTGGTGTGGGCCAGTATTATTTTTGGAATCGGCGGGGGTATTGCGGTGCCGGCATTGATGGCAATTGCGGTTTTTAAAGGCAGCGGAACCGATTCAATGGGATCTGTGATGGCAATTTTGACACTGGCCCACAGCCTGGGAATGTTTTCTGGATCATTCATCGGCGGTCTAATGATGGATTTATTTCAGTTGCGAGTTGCTTTTCCACTCGGCGCAACCATTTTGATAATAACCACTGCCGTCTTTTTATTTAGCGTGAGCCCCCAGAAGAGATTATCCAGTTGATAAATTGACATCAAACATAGTTGCATTACATTAGAACAAAACAAGTTTTAGAAGTTCCGAAACGTTTAAGTGGAAGACTCTATGAGTAACAAACGGGATTATTACGAAATTTTAAGTGTCGGCCGAAATGCCGGAGACGATCAATTAAAAGCAGCCTACCGCAAACTTGCATTAAAATACCATCCGGACAGAAATCCAGACGACAAAACAGCTGAAGAAAAATTTAAAGAAGCCGCCGAGGCTTACGAGGTCCTGCGTGATCCTCAAAAACGCGCTCTTTATGATCAATACGGCCATGCCGGACTCGAAAACACCGGCTTTCACGGGTTTGGCGGTTTTGAAGATATTTTTTCCAGCTTTGGAGACATTTTTGAGGATTTTTTCGGTTTCTCGTCACGGCGGCGATCAAGGAGCCGGGCAATGCCCGGAGCTGATCTTCGATATGATCTGAGGCTGGATTTCATGGAAGCGGTCTTTGGAACCGAAACCGAAATTGAAATCGAAAAGAAACAAATCTGTACCGAATGCGACGGCAACGGATGCGAAGCAGACACTCAGCCCGAAACCTGCCGGCACTGCGGTGGTGCAGGACAAGTTTCCCGAAGCCAGGGATTTTTTACCGTCCGTACCACCTGCCCCACCTGCCGCGGCAGCGGCCAGATCATTGCACATCCGTGCTCGAAATGCCGCGGAACGGGCCAGGTGATGGCCGCTAAAAAAGTGGCGGTCAAGATTCCGGCAGGTGTCGATCACGGCTCCCGACTACGGTTGACCGGTGAAGGTGAGCCGGGAGTATATGGGGGGCCTCCGGGAGATCTTTATGTTTTCATCTATGCTGAACCCCATGAGTTTTTTAAGCGCCGGGATACGGATATTATTTGTGAGATTCCAATTTCATTTGTACAGGCCACCTTGGGCGACAAAATCAGTGTGCCGACCTTAAACGGCAAAAAAACCCTCAAAATTCCAAAAGGGACCCAGCCCGGAGATGTTTTCTATTTTCATGGTGAAGGCATCCCATCGTTAAGAGGCCCTGGGCGGGGTGACCAGATTATTCAGATTGCAATTAAAACACCAACCCATCTCACAAAAAAACAGGAAGCCCTTTTGCGCGAATTTGCCAAGCTCGAATCAAAAAAGTTGTCGAATAAAATAAAGCATATTCTCAAAGGAGAAGCTGGCAATGCCGCCGGATAGTTTTAAAAATTGCAAAATTGAACCTTAAGTGAATCTAACCTAATTCTGTAAATTCGAAATTCGAAACAATTTAGAATTTCAAATGACCGAAATTCAAAACTTTTTGAACATTTGAATTTAGGATTTAGAATTTGTTTCGAATTTCGTGCTTCGGGCTTCGGATTTGGGGCTTAAGAATATGTATGAATTAAAAGTTGTTGCGCGTTTTGCGGCCGCCCACCAGCTGGCGATGGTTGGATCCAAATGTGAGAATATGCACGGTCACAATTGGAAAATCGAAGTCTATGTGACCGGAGAAAAACTAAATACAGCAGGCGTCCTGGTGGACTTCGGGGAGATCAAGGCCCATCTGGCCGAAGTTATGAAAAAATTGGATCACAAATTCTTAAACGAACTGGATTATTTCTCCGATGGAAATCCCTCCTCGGAAAACATTGCCCAATTTGTAGCCAGTGAACTTCAAGCCAAAATAGATAATTCATCCGCCCGGGTCAGCCGGGTTGCCGCCTGGGAGTCCGACGATGCGTGTGCGACATATATTGTCAGTCGTCGGTCGTGAGTTGTCCGTTGCGTCCCCCGATTCACTTTTTGTCAGCCCCATTCCATTCGCTTCTTTTTCAACTAATTTGTTTTTTCTTAGATATTCGCAGATTTTGTTGCTCGAATATGTATATTCGATTGTGTTCGCTTACCAAGAAAAGATTGATTTTAAAACCCTGTTTCGATATAAAAAAGCCTCCACCGAAAAGGAAGAAGCCTGTCAATGGGATCGGTGGAGGCTTTAAGCAAGGAAAACCCACAAAGGCACTCCTTGAACTCAAAGGGTATTTATCAGTAAAATAAACAAGGGTCAAATGGTATGATATCAAACATGTCTCTACGGAATCTATTTTTTTATCTGACGATCGGATGTCTTACGCTGATTCCGGTTGCTTCCTCCGGGGGTGATACCGCCGAAGGGCTTTCCCTAAAAGAATCGATCGATGCAGCGCTGGAGGCCAACCTGGGTCTCAAGCGATCCCAGGAAGAAGTCAAGGCCGCCCAGGAAATCAAAAAGGCGCGCATAACCGAGTTTCTTCCCACCCTCAGTACATCGTACGACTATCTGCATCGTAACAAAGAACAGACCCAGGAACTCACCGGTTTGGGTCCGGGACCGGATTTTGTCGTACGCCCCGATGATGAATATACCTTTGTGACCTCATTTACCCAGCCGATTTTCAGAGGATTTTCGCTGATTAACCAGTATAAAATTGCGGAACTGGGCCTCGGCGCGGCCGAATTTAAAGAAAAAGTTACCCGTCAGGATGTGATTCTGGATGCCAAGAATGCATTTTACTCGGTGTTAAAAGCTCAAAAACTGCTGGGGGTTGCCAATCAGAGGGTCACCCAGATAGCGGCTCAAAAAGAGGTGGCCGAAAATTTTTATGAAGTCGGCATGTCGCCTCTAAACGATCTGCTGGAGGCCCAGGCATCGTTGGCCAATGCCCGACAGGGTTTTATTGTAGCAAAAAACAATCTTGAAATCGCCAAATCACAATTTAACATTGTCCTGCGCCGACGGGTTAATGCGCCGGTAGAAATACAGGACATTCTCGACTATACGGCGTTTATCCATGATATCGACTACTGTCTGTCTACGGCCAGAGAAAACCGGTTTGAAATTGCCGTGGCCGACTTAGAAGTCGAAATTGCCGGAAAAGAGGTACAGCTTGCCAAAAAAGATTATTACCCCTCAATCAATCTGAAGGGAAGATATGCCCGTGTCGGCGATCAATATGATGTTGCCGGCGGGGAAGGAATCAGCGATGCCGTTAGCTGGGATATACAGGCAACCGCCCAATGGGATTTCTGGGAATGGGGCCGCACCACATTTGGAATAAGAGAAAAACTGCATCGGCTCTCCCAGGCCCAGTACCGCCGATCGGAAATCCTTGATAATATCGATCTGGAGGTAAAGACGGCGTTTCTGAGAACCAAAGAGAGCGAAAAAAATATCATCACGGTTGAAAAAGCAATCGAGCAGGCTAAAGAAAACTTTCGCATCAATCAGGAACGCTTCAAAGAGCAGGTCGCGACGACCACCGACGTTCTGGATGCCCAGACCCTCCTGTCGGATACCCTGACGAATTATTTCAACGCCTTATATGATTTTAAGATTTCAAAAGCCACTCTGTTCCGTACAATGGGCCAGGAAGTGATGGAATGATTGATGCAGATGACAAAAGCTCTGTAATCCGGATGTTCCATGTCCATCATAATTATGGTACCCAAAAAGCCCTGATCGACATCACCCTTGATATTTTTAAAAATGACTTTGTGTTTATCACCGGGCCCAGTGGAGCGGGCAAGACGACCCTGCTGAAGCTGTTGTATTTGGCCGAAGCGGTCACCGAGGGTCAGGTGTTGATCGACGGCATGAATCTTTCCCGCATCCCCCGCAAACGCGTCCCGCTTCTGAGAAGAAAATTCGGCATTATATTCCAGGATTACAAACTCATTGCGAGCCGAAGCGTATTCGATAATGTATCGCTGGTCCTCGAGGCCGCCGGCAAAAAAAGACGCCTGATCCAAAAAAAGGTCAGGAGTGTGCTTCGCTTGGTCGGTATGGAAGACCGACAAAGCGCCCTGCCGCTGAGCTTATCCGGCGGGGAACAGCAGCGCGTGGCGGTCGCTCGAGCAATTGTCGGTGATCCCAAAATCATTCTGGCCGATGAGCCCACCGGCAGCCTGGATGATGATTCTGCCGGCATCGTTATGGATCTGTTAAGAGGCGTTCACATACGCGGAACGACGGTTATCATTGCAACCCATGACAAAGATCTGATCCGTAAAACCGGCGGACGTGTCCTGTACTTAAAAGAGGGACGATTGGACACATCGTCGATTATTGAAAAAGACTATGACGATTCTATTTTTTAAACGGGCCATTGAGGATTTTCGCAAGAACCGGCTTCTAAATGTCGTTACCCTTTTGACGGTTTCGTTATCCATTCTGATCGTCAGCGCCTTTATCCTTTTTTTTATCAACACCAATGAAATTATGAATTTCTGGAAAAAGGGGCTGCGGATTATGGCCTATCTGAAGACGGACATCCCCAGCTCCGAAGTGCCGGACTTAAGACGCGAATTTCAAACCATGTCCGGTGTTGAGAGCGTGATATTCATTTCAAAAGAAGACGCCTTGAAACAACTGAAAGCACAGATGAAAAGACAGGCCTCGCTGTTTGACAATCTTGTCAAAAATCCCCTGCCCGACGCGTTTGAAATTCGGATGAGTGCCGCAACCCAGAGTTGGGAAACGGTTGAGTTTCTGGCCGCCCAAATTGAATCTCTGGATGAAGTGGAAGAAGTTGAATATGGGCAGAAATGGCTGGGACGTTTCACGCAAATCTTTGATCTGTTCACATTCACCGGATATGCCATGTGCACCATCTTTTTTATGGCCGCCGTGTTTATCATGGCCAATACCATTCGCCTGGTAATCTATTCTAGGCGGGACGAAATCGAGATTATGCGGCTGGTCGGTGCAGCGGAACGCTTTATCAAGATTCCCTTTTACATTCAGGGCCTGCTGCAGGGGGCGCTGGGTGCCGGCATCGGCCTGGCCGTCTTGTTTGTGGCCTTTTTGTTCATGGCATCCAATATAGAGCGGGGATTCTTTTCCGGCTTTTTTAATATCCAGTTTCTTTCCCCCCTTATTTCAGGCGCCATTGTTTTAGCCAGTATGCTGGTGGGATGGTTGGGATCTTACCTTTCTCTCAAACAATTTTTAAGATGAGATTTTACAAAGAAAACAGAGGCGTTCGAATTTTTTACCTGGCGGTCGGCTGTCTTTTGGTTTTTTCAGGCGCTCAGATCCTAAAGGCCCAGGATCAGCCTTCCCAAATTGAAGAAATCAAAAAAAAGGCCAAGGACATCGACCGGGAAATTGAGAAGGGCAAGGCAAAAATTCAAAAGTTTACGCACAGGGAAGCGGATATTATTCACAGGTTAAATCAGGTTGATTTGATGCTAAATCAATCTAGGAAAAGGATTTACGCCCTTGGACGGGAAATGACCCGGATTGAAAAAAAGATAGCCGAAACAACAATGGCAATCGAAGGTCTGAAGCAACAAATTAAAGCCAGTGAAAAATACGTCGCCAGCCGCATGGTGGCCTTATACAAATTGAACTGGCTGGGCAAATTCCATATACTGGCTTCGGCCGAGAGTCTGCATGAATTGTTGCGGCGCAAAACGGCAATAGAACGCATCCTGACCTATGACCAAAAAGTTATCATAGCGCTCGTAGACAATCAATCGAGCCTGAAAAAGGTGCAATCGCTGCAGGAAAGCCATAGGGATGCAAAGCGCCAGCGGGCCGCAGAGTACCAAAAGCAAATCGAGCGGATGGCAAATGAACGCGCAGAACGCACTTCATTGCTATCCCGGGTACGCAAAGAAAAGTCCGCCCAGCTGCTCGCCATTGATTCCTTGAAAGAAGCGGCCCGGAATCTGGATCACAAAATGAATGATTTAAGCACCCAATTGGCCGCACTCGCTCCGAATGAATATTCCGGGCGAGAACCGTTTCAGACGTATAAAGGCTTGCTTAAAATGCCGGTAAAAGGTAAAATAATAAGTCTTTTCGGTAAGTTTAAAAATACCCAGTTTAATACGCTGAATTTCCGCAGCGGCATTGAGATTCAAACCGAAAGAGGCGAGCCCATTCAAGCGGTCTATGGAGGTAAAATTCTTTATGCCGATTGGTTTAAAGGATATGGCAACATGATTATTATTGATCATGGGGACAATTACTACACCGTATATGGCCATATTGAAGAAGCCTTCAAAACAGCAGGAGATCTTGTCGAAGCCGGTGAGGTCATGGCAACCGCCGGCGATACCGGATCCATCAATGGTCCCAAACTTTATTTCGAGATCCGGCATCATGGCAAACCCTTAGACCCGACGCAATGGCTCGAGGCCGGCTAGTGTCATGTCCCACTTAAAGGCAACAAAAGCCTGAACAGCCATGGTTTCAGGTCTCAGTATTCAAGCATCAGGAAAATACAGAGGGCAGAGCACAGAAAACAGAGGACAGATGACGAGGGGCAGACTGATTTCTGTCATCTGACCTCTGTTCTCTGTTATATGAAATTTGTACCTAATTAAGGAGTAACTAATGAATTCAAAGAAAATCCAGCACGTGAAACTTTGGATGGTAATGGTCGCCGCTGTGGTTTTTTGGACGATCGGAGCAGGCTTTTTTGGTGATCTTGCCGCCAAAAGTGATGAAACCTACGAAGGGCTGAAAATTTTTGCGGATGTGATTCAACTTATTGAAAATGAATATGTTGATGATGTCGAGTCAAAAGAACTTATCCAAAATGCCATCCAGGGCATGGTTCAAAGCTTAGATCCCCACTCATCACTATTACCACCGGAAGCGTTTGAAGATTTGCAAATTGACACCAAAGGAAAATTCACCGGGATTGGAATCCATATCACCATGAAAGATGGATTTGTCACCGTGATCTCTCCCATCGAGGATACCCCCGCCTATGACGCCGGAATCATTGCCCAGGACCGAATCGTCAAAGTCGACGGCAAGCCGGTCAAAGATCTGCGACAGGCTGTAAACATGATGCGGGGACCTAAAGGCACAAAGGTTGTGGTTTCGATCATGCGCGAGGGTGTTAAAAAACCGATCGATTTTGAACTGATTCGCGATGTCATTCCCGTAATTAGTGTCAAGGCCCTCAATTTGAAACCCGGCTATGGCTATATTCGCTTATCGCAATTTTCGAGTACCACCGCCCAGGAGCTCGAAGAGACCTTAAACAAAGTAGAATCGGGCGAAGTTCCTCTGAAGGGGCTCATTTTAGATCTGCGTAACAATGGTGGGGGATTGCTCAATGCGGCCATTAAAGTGAGCGATTTTTTTCTAAATGAAGGCAAAATTTTATCCATCAAGGGACGCGGCAAAAAGAATACCAAAGAGTATATGGCCACAGCGGATTCGGTGAACCGCAATTACCCGATGGTTGTTCTAATTAACGGAGGCACTGCCAGTGCTTCGGAAATCGTGGCGGGAGCCCTTCAGGACCAAAATCGCGCCCTGATTTTGGGCACAACCTCTTTTGGGAAAGGATCGGTCCAAACGGTAGAAACCTTACGGGACGGTTCCGGCCTTAAGCTAACCATCGCCCGATATTACACACCCAGCGGTCGCTCGATTCAGGCCAAAGGAATCGAACCGGACATCGTCTTAAAACACAGGCTTCTTGATACCAAGGATTTACAGGAAGAAGGCCTGTTAAAAGAAAAAGACCTGCTAAATCACCTTGAAGCCGAGCCGGGAAAAAAAGAGAGCCCAAAGCCCGATAAGAAAGAATCAAAACCGCAAGCCCAGGAAATGGAATTCAGAGTCGGCCCGCTGAGCCTCCAGCGACTTCAAAAAGACAACCAGGTCATGCGTGCTCTTGAAATCCTTAGCAGTTATGACATTTTTAAGAGCTTAAATAGTTGAGGGGTCGGGGAGTTTTTCTTGAGACCCATTTTTCGGCAAGCATCGGCATTTTTAAATAAGGTCAGAGGGCCCGCCTGGGGTTCCGCCCCCGCGAGCCGCAACAATATACACTGAGTTCCAAACAACGGCAGCAGGCCCGCTAAATCCACCCCGGGGCAG
>JASFGM010000014.1:0-14076 GCA_050123755.1 Desulfobacterales bacterium | reverse complement strand
CCCGGCACGCATCAGATCGGCCTGGACCTGATCCCGTTGTGCGATGAATTCTTCCGGTTCGAGCACAGCCAGCAACTGGTTCTTTTCAACCCCTTGCCCTTCATCGAAAAAAACGTCTTTCACGCGGCCGCTGACTTGAAAGGCGAGATTGGCCTGGGTGGCCTCGATGGTCCCTGAGTAGTAAAGCTCTCGAGAGTGTTCTTTACGCTGTCCCCAGTAGACCAGACCGCCCACCCCTAAAAGAAGAGTCAAAAAAACAATCAAAATCAATCGCTTCTTCAATTTCGCCTCCAATTAAATTAAGGGGTCGGGGAGTTTTTCTGTCCTTGTTTCTTTGACAAGCCCGCCTGGGGTTCCGCTCCCGCAAGCCGCAACAATATACACTGAGTTCCAAACAACGGCAGCAGGCCCGCTAAATTCACCCCGGGGCAGCCCCAGAGAACCAAATCCCACGGCTACGATGGTCATCGCTGCCTGTTCGGGGCAAACTAGACGTTCTGGGGGCGTTGTCAGAGCCTGGGAATCATTTGTTGCGGCTTGCGGGGGCGGAACCCCAGGCGGGCCCTCTGACTTTATTTGAAGATACCGGTGTTTGCCGCAAAATAGGTTTTAGGGAAAACTCCCCGACCCCTCAATTAAATTAAAAAGTGTATAGCATTTTCTTGCGGAAATATTCAAGCTGGAATAAATTGGAAAAATAGGCTATCGATTCTATGGTAGGTCAATTTTTATACCGTTTTCCATAATAATGTTCCAGAATTCGGAAGTGCGGCATAAATGGTTGTACGGTTGCAGAAAAAAACGTTTCGATACCGGAACGTTTTTTTGACAACCACTATAAATCATCTTCACGACTTCTATGGTTGCATATCAAAAAAAAAGCAGAAAAGAGAACCTCATCCTCCGGGCTCAGATCCTGCAAGCCACTCGCCGCTTCTTTATGAATAACGATTACATTGAAATCGAAACCCCCATCCGGATACCGGCCCCCGCACCGGAAGCGCACATCGATGCGGTCGCATCCGGCGATTGGTTTTTGCAAACCTCTCCGGAACTTTGCATGAAGCGGCTGCTGGCAGCCGGTTTCCCCCGTATATTTCAGATTTGCAAATGTTTCCGTCATGGAGAGCGCGGGCGGCTGCATCTGCCGGAAATGACCATGCTGGAATGGTATCGCATTGACAGCAATTATGAGGATATCATGGATGAGTGTGAGGCCTTAATCGCAGCCGTCGCCCGCAAAATCGGTTCGGAAGATATCCTGACCTATCAAGGCAAAGAGATCGAGCTGACCCCGCCCTGGCCCCGAATATCGGTCAGCGCTGCATTTAAAAAATTTGGACCCATCCCAATGGAAAAGGCGCTGGAACAAGATCGATTTGACGACATTATGGTCACAGAAATTGAACCCAACCTGGGACACATCCAGCCGGTTTTTCTATATGACTATCCCGCTTCGCGCGGCGCCTTAGCACGATTGAAACCGGAAGATTCCCGCTATGCGGAACGTTTCGAACTCTATATCGGCGGACTCGAAATATGCAACGCCTTCAGCGAACTTGCCGATCCGGTTGAACAACGCGAGCGGTTTGAGCGCGAACAAAATCATCGCCGGGAGTCCGGCAAAACGGTTTATGCGATGCCTGATAAATTTCTCAGGGCTCTCGAGGACTTGCCCGAAGCTGGCGGCAATGCGCTGGGAATGGATCGATTGGTGATGCTCTTTGCCGACGCAAAGCAAATTGATGAGGTCGTCGCTTTTACACCGGATAAACTCTAAATCGAAGCATGATATTGGATAGGATATAACTCACCGCAGAGGCGCAGAGGACGCTGAGTTTTTTATTTTTTAGCTTTTCGCTGAGACGCCGAAAAGCTAAAACCAACAAGCCCTATGGGCTCTGATGGTTTGCATATTAATAATATCCGAGAGCTATATTTTTTGCCGCGCAGCGGCTGAGTGGTTTTCATTTGCCGGCCTCTCAACCGCAAATGAAAAAAAATTAATCTCTGCGCCTCTGCGGTGAAATTCTTTTAGAAACTCACTAACCAAATAGCTGCACACTCAATATCGTCTTATTTGCCATACGAAGGTATAATTAAAAAAATGCAAAAAGATAATAATAAAAAGCTAGATTCGGAGATAAGCAGCGGAACCCTGGGAACCTTTGGGGGTGTTTTTACACCCAGTATTCTGACGATCCTGGGTATCATTCTTTTCCTGCGACTGGGATATGTTGTCGGTAACGCGGGATTAGCACACGCCCTGATCATATTGGCACTGGCCAACGGCATCTCCGTTCTGACCACATTTTCTTTGTCAGCGATTGCGACCAACCTCAAAGTCAAGGGCGGCGGCGACTACTATTTGATCTCGCGCACACTGGGATTGGAATTCGGCGGTGCCATCGGTATCGTTTTATTTCTGGCACAGTCGGTTTCCATCGCCTTTTATTGTATCGGATTTGGAGAGGTGCTTGCCAGAGCGCTGGCATTACAGAGCGCCCATCACACACAGATGATTGCGGCCGCTGCGGTGGGCTTTTTGTTTATATTTGCCTGGCTGGGAGCCGATTGGGCCACCCGCTTTCAATATGTGGTGATGGCCATCCTGGCAGCGGCGCTTTTATCTTTTTTCATCGGCGGAATTTCAAAATGGGACAATGCGTTGCTGGTCCGCAACTGGACAGCGCCTGAATCCGGGCTGGGTTTTTGGGTCATTTTTGCCATTTTTTTCCCGGCCGTGACCGGCTTTACGCAAGGGGTCAGTATGTCCGGTGATCTAAAAGATGCCGGCAAAAGTTTGCCGCAAGGCACCTTCATTGCCGTGGGCGTGTCAATCGTTGTTTATTTCCTGGCGGCAACTATTTTTGCCGCGGCTTTGCCGGTCGAGACGTTAATGCGCGAATATGGATCCATGAAACGGGTTTCCGCTGCGGCGTTTCTCATCCGTGCCGGGGTGATTGCCGCCACCCTGTCTTCGGCAATGGCGTCTTTTCTGGGAGCCCCCCGGATTTTGCAATCGTTGTCCGGCGATCGAATTTTCCCGTTTTTATTGCCCTTCGCCAAAGGATCCGGCACCGCCCAAAACCCCCGCAGGGCGGTTTTGCTCTCCGCAGGCATTGCCTTTGCCACTATCGGGTTGGGAAAGTTGAACATTATTGCGCCGGTGGTTTCGATGTTCTTTTTGATCTCCTACGGCCTGTTAAATTATGCCACCTATTTCGAAGCCCGTGCCGACAGTCCTTCTTTTCGCCCGCGCTTTCGCTGGTATGATAAGCGACTGAGCCTGGCCGGCGCATTGGCTTGCCTGGTCGTCATGTTGGCAATCAATATAACCGCGGGTTTGATGGCGATGGCCATTTTATTCGGCATCTACCATTATTTAAAGCGCACCAGCAGGCCGGCGCGTTGGGCCGACAGCCGGCGATCCTACCATCTTCAGCAAATTCGCGCCAATCTGCTGGCTGCAGCCGAAGAACCCGAACACCCCCGGGATTGGCGCCCCCAGTTGCTGGTGTTCTCAGATGACCCCCCTCGTCGCCGGCATCTGCTGCAGTTTGCGGAATGGCTCGAGGGCGATACCGGTTTTGTCACGGTTGTTCGGATACTCGAAGGTGAAGGCGCGAAAATGATCAAGCTGCGCGAGGAGGCTGAGAATGAATTGCGCGAAGACATCGCCGGGAGCGCCTCGGAAGCATTTCCCCTTGTCATTGCCATCCCCAGTCTCATACAGGGAATTAACACCTTGGTGCAAGCCTACGGAATCGGACCCTTAAAGGCGAACACGATCTTATTGAATTGGTTCGAACGTGAACCAAACAAAAATCTCGGCATACGAGAAATCCTTTATGGCCGACAGATTAAAACGGCTTTTCGTCTCGGGTGTAATATTATTGTTTTGAATGCCGCTGAAAACGAATGGAATAAATTGGTAAAGGTTCCTTCAGAAAAGCGCCGGATCGATGTGTGGTGGTGGGATGATGCCAGCAGTCATTTGATGCTGTTGCTGGCCTATCTAACGACACGTAATAAAGACTGGCAGGCAGCCAAAATACGAGTTTTAGCGCCAAGCGCCGACCACCCGACCGAAGAACGTATCGCGGACTTAGGACGTAAGCTGGAAGAGGCCCGGATCGAGGCGGAATCCGAATTGGTGTTTAATGCCAAGATGAGCAACATCATCGCATATTCAAAAGATGCCTGCCTTGTTTTTTTGCCGTTTCGCCTGAAAGGCAATCAGCCCCTGGATCCGTTCGACAACCCGGTCGAAACGATTCTTTCCGGCTTGCCTATCACAGCTCTGGTTCTAGCATCGGAAGATATTGAACTGGAAGCAGAACCCGAAGAGGGTAAAGCGGCAGAAATTGCAGCCGCGCTTGATGCGCTGACAGATGCTGAAAAAAAGGTGCAGGAGGCCCAAAAGGATACGGAAGCGGCTCAAAAAACAGCCATCACTGCAAGCGAGAAACTTCTAGAACAAATTAAGGCCGAAGCCGCCAATTCAGACAAAGTAGAATCCGAAATCGATGGGCTGCAAGCAGCCTATAAAGAGGCCGAAAAACAGGCCGAAAAAGCGGCCCGACGATTTGCGAAAGCCAGAGCCAAAGCAGAAACAGCATCCCGGGTTGTTGAGGATCTCGGCGTCAAACCGTCAAAATCGGATACAGAAGCCGATGGTGGATCAGATTAAAAAAGAAAATAAATCAAACGGTTATCTTTCGCTTGCAGATCCAAAGTGTTGCGGTAACAAATTAGTTTGGAATTTCAGCCAAACATGATATGAATATTGAGAAAAGCTTGACAAAAAATGCTTTTCGAACTTACTTTATAGCCGGCAGAAAAGGATTTTCTTCACCGATTATCGATTTTTCAAGTTTATTATCGGTGTTGGAGTAAACTGCCTTAAAGTAAGCACAGCCAAAGGAGAATAAAATGGGGAGCTATATTAAAGCGTTATTGTTGCTCATTGTACTCGTTGTGTTGGTTACGTTCGGTATTAAAAATAATGAAACGATAATATTGCATTTTTATTTTCAATTGAGCAGTATACCAATTCCGGTATATGCGGTCGTATATGGTTCCCTTATCGTGGGGGTATTTATCGGAATGATCGTCGGTATCAATGCCCGATTTACCCAGCGCAAAAAATTAAAAGAATTGCAAAAGGAAAACCGTGATCTAAAAGCCAAAGTTGCAGAAGCGCCGGAGGAAGAATCGGTCGTAGAATCGGTGGAAGAAGAAAAGGAACCACCGCAAGCAGAAACCCAAGAAGTTAAATACGAACCTGAAGCCAAAAAAGAGGAAGAGGAGGAGGAGGAGGAGGAGGAAGGAGAAAAAGAAGAAAAAGAAACCCGTTTCTGATTTTTCGAGACCCGGGGCTTGTTTTTTACGGGATACCGAATGTGCGGGCCCGCTCAATTTTAACACCCAGCTTAAAAAAAACCTTTTCCCGAGGCTGCCCGGCACTGTTTCGCCGGTAGGGCAGCTCGCTCCTATTTCATTTTAAATACAACCAGGGTAACGTCATCTTCGAATTTTTTACCCGCACGAAACCGATTCAAATCATCAAAGACGGCTTGCACGATGTCTTTGGCATTTCCCGATGCGTTTTGGCGGATAAGATCCTGTACCCGATTTTTCCCAAACATCTCACCGTCGGGATTTGAAGCTTCCCAGATACCGTCG
The DNA here is from genome assembly GCA_050123755.1 of Desulfobacterales bacterium. Lineage (GTDB taxonomy): Bacteria > Desulfobacterota > Desulfobacteria > Desulfobacterales > JAHEIW01 > JAHEIW01. The sequence goes on along the minus strand of JASFGM010000014.1, from coordinate 8,388 downwards.
GTGCCGATCAGAATGATCTGCTCTTTTAAGCTTCCCGCTTTCGTGCTTTGCGCATACACCCATGAGCCATCCGCACCCAGCGGAATGCCCTCGCCCTTAAGTTCTTCAAATACATCTTTGCCTGCGTCATACAAAATCGCTGGATCATGTCCGGCGCGAACCCAGGTCAGCAATGGGGGTTTCCGATCGATTCTAAGGCAAAACAGCGTCATGAAACTATTGGAATCCGCTACATCGACGGTAAGTTGACGGTTTACATCCGTAATCATTTGGGAAAGGCTGCCGGGCAAAGAGGTCCGCTGGCGCAAATACGCCCGGGCAGAGGCCATCAGAAGGGCGGAAGAGATACCGTGTCCGGTTACGTCGCCAACAACAACTGTGATTTCCTGAGGGTTGTTTTCGATAAAGCCGAGATAATCATAATAATCTCCGCCGGTTTCATCACAATATACACTTCTTCCGGCCAGGTCCAGCCAGGAAATGCACGGATCTTCAGCGGGCAAAAGTTTCTGTTGGACCTTCATGGCCAGATCCATGGATTGATGCAGCCGAAGATGATCCTCGAGTTTGGGCCCAATCTCGTTAAAGGCCTGAACCACCAGATCGCGCTCATCTCCGGTACGCAAGTCCAGTTTAACAGAAAAGTCGCCGCTGGACAGCTTCTTGGCGGCTGCGGTGATCCTTAATAAGGACCGCGTAAGCATATAGGAACCGATCAGGGCGGCGGCCGCAAGGAAAACAATCGTTAAAAATGTAGCCGCGCCGGCAAAGAGGATTTGGTCTATTAAATACGCAAAGAATGTTTTTCGGGTTTCGTCCGGCAATGCCATGATGACTGATTTGGGTACGATCGCTACAAATTGGATAAGATCATCAATACCGGCATAGGCCCAAATTGATTCTACATTATTAAACGGCAGCTCTGTATATCCAGCCTGTCCGACCTTGAGTTGTTTAAGAACAACATCAAAACCGATACGCTCCTTAGATGATAACCGCTTTTTTCCAGCCACCTGCGCCCAGGACCCGGGATGGTATTGATAGTCCTTTTGAGCCAGTATTTGAAGCTCGGGCTGATGCGTCTCTGAATTAGGGACGGATGTCACGATAAAAGAATGGGCATTGGATGCCCACAGCGGGGATAGCGCACTTTTTTGCAACGCTTCGACAAAAAGGATATCGACGGCCACAACCCCCACAAAAGACCCATCGGGTTGGTAGATGCGCTGTGAAACCGTAAAGGTCAGAAATCCCGTGTTGGTATTGATTTGGGGCAGGGTCCAGGTCGGTGAATCTCTGGCTTCTGTGAACCATTTATACCGCCGGGGCTCAAAACTATCCAGATAGCCGCCGTGACCGGGATACGACATATAAATACCACTTCGCAAACAGATATGGGCCCAATACAAGGTTTTACCGAATTCACTGGAAAGTTTTCTGAAGGTCGGTATCATCCGGCTCAAGGAGGCAAGCTCCCGGGCGGCGTTTTCTTTTTCGATGCCCGGCGCCAGTCTAAAAACGGGATGATCGAAACTGACCGGATTATCCAAAAACTCGCCGTCATGGGTTTTGATCCGATATCGCTGAATCGGCAAAAAATCTCGGGGGGCGCTCCGGGGGTCATCAAAATCGGCAGCAAAATAAATTTTGGGGGATTCGGCGGTCATTTCCGAAAAAGCGAGTTCGGCTTCGCCGGCCAAAACCTGAAGATAAAAGGCCATCGCATCTTTGGTCCGCTGTAAAACTTTTGCTGAATTTTCCGCGGTTTGCCGCAACTCCATCCCAACGATGTGGGTGAGTCGCACACGCGCATCCTCGGAAATCGTTTTCCCCAAAAGCAACGTTCCGCGCTGACTGACGACGGTGACCACAATCAACGGCGTCAGACTAAACACCAGAAAAATGATAAAAAATTTCCAGCGCAGTTTCAGATTGAACCCAAAGGTTGTCCCCATCATCAAAATTCCTCTAAAAAGAAATTTATATAATGATAGAACAGTGCCGATATAAATAAAAGTGTTAAATTTACAAGATCTTGGCGCTGAAAACCAAGAAAAGGCCGATCGGGTTTGGCCAGCGGGATTGTGATGAGATCAAAGAATTTTCGATTACTGTACGCACTTGCCATGTTAATCGGCATTGTTGCCTTTGGCACCAGCGGATATTATTTCGTTGAGCACATGCCGCTTTTTGAAGCCTTTTACATGACGATCATCACCATTTCCACGGTGGGTTATGCTGAAATTATGCCCCTGACCCAAGCCGGTCGTGCCCTCACCGTAATTATAATCATTTTAGGTATCACGGTGGGTGCCTATACCATCGGTATGCTGGTCAGAGCCTTTATCGAAGGAGAACTGCTAAAAATATTCGGGAGAAGACTGGTGCAAAAACAGGTATCAAAATTAAAAAACCATTATATTGTCTGCGGGTTCGGGCGCATCGGCCGCATTATCTGCAATGAACTGGCTGCCGATGATGTCGACTTCGTGGTGATTGAACAAGACCCCGCAGTTATAGAAAAAATTGAGTCTAAAAATTATCTATTTCTGGAGATGGACGCCACTTCTGAAGAAGCGCTGGTAAATGCCGGTATTATGAAAGCAAAAGGAATTGCCACCGCCCTGCGCTCAGATGCCAACAATGTTTTCATTACCTTGACAGCCAAGGGATTGCGGCCTGATATCTATATTCTGGCCAGGGCTTCGCATGAAAACAATGAAGACAAACTCTCCCGCGCCGGGGCCAGCCGGGTGGTGTCGCCCCACCTCATCGGCGGCAAAAGAATGGCCCAGGTTCTCAAAAGACCGACAGTTGTTGATTTTATCGACATTGCAACCATGGGCAGCTCCCTCGGTCTGATGATGGAAGAGGCCAAAATCGGGAACGGTTCGAACCTGACCGGTAAAAACCTTGTCGACAGCCAATTGAGAAAAGACTTCGGGGTGATCATCGTGGCCATTAAAAAAATGGCCGGCAACATGATATTTAACCCCCTACCCGCTGAAACGCTGGAAGCCGGCGATGTGATCGTAGTCATCGGTAAAAAGGAAGACTTAAAGCGGATGAATGCGGTAATGTGAACAAGGTTGGCCAATTCTTATGTGCTTATGTAGGTGAGGCTTGCTCGGACGATTTAACTTCCGTCTCGCGAACGACGTATTCGCGGATACGGTTACCGTCCATCACTTTGACAGTGATAAGAAAATTGCCGAGAGGGATTTGTTCCTTTTCCTGTGGTATCCGGCCGATTTGATCCAAAACATATCCGGAGAAGGTATCATACTCCCGGGAGTCGGGAATATCCATTTTTATCGTTTCGTTGACTTCATCAATTTCAGCTTTTCCCAGAACCCGCCATTCATTGGGCTTGGTTTTGATGATATGATGCTCAACGGTATCGGTTTCATCCGTGATCTCACCGACAATCTCTTCTAAGGCATCTTCAAGCGTAATCAAGCCGGAAACACCCCCGTGCTCGTCGACAACAATGGCCATGTGTTGTTTTCGTTTTTTAAATTGCTGAAGCAAATTATCCAGCTTCTTATTTTCAGGCACAAAATAAGGTTCGCGCATGATTTTTCGGACATCAATCGCTTGATTGCACGTGGCCTGATGCATGAGCAGATCTTTGATGTTTAGAATACCCACCACATGATCGATATCTCCCTCGATCACAGGAATTCGCGTAAAACCGGATTTAACGATCTCCTCCAGCTTTAATTCCTCATTCACATCAATGACAAACATGTCCGCTCGAGGTGCCATGATCTCGGATGCATTGGTATCGTCGAATTCAAATATATTTTCAATCAACTCCTTTTCTTCCTCTTCGATGCCGCCCTCTTCTTTAACGACTTCAACAAAGGTCATCAATTCTTCTTCGGTAACAATCGGTTTCTTTTGAATCTTTCCGGTCAGCTTGGGGATAAAATTTAAAAATATAATCAGCGGTGTAAACAAAATCGAAAGCCAGTATAATGGAAAAATGACCAGGCGCGCAATCAGGATGTTGTTGCGCGTCGCAATGGATTTGGGAAAAATTTCACCAAAAATTAAGATGAGAAAGGTCATGACACCGGTGGCAATCCCGACCGCATTACTCTCAAATAAATCGATCGTGATAGCGGTAGCGATAGCAGAGGCACCGACATTGACAAGGTTATTGCCGATAAGGATGGTTGCAAGCAGCCGGTGGGGGTCAGCCTTCATTTTCCTTATCAGCTTATTGGCGTGCCCTTTTTGTTTGGCAAGATGAATTGCTTTGGCTTTGCTGATTGAGAACAGAGCGGTTTCAGCAGAGGAGAAATATCCGGAGAGCAAAAGCAAGATGAACAAAACCACAAATTGATCAAGTTGCATACAGTTCCTTAATTGTGTTTCCTTAAAATGGTTTGCTGATGGTATCCGTTTTTAAGCTTAATGGAAGGCAGCTTCAATTATAGAAAAAGCGCTTGGATAGATCAGCGGCTTAAGCCTTTCTTTTCTTATATTAACAAACGGTTACGGTAAAAAAAGATTTAATATGATGATATTGCATTAATATAATGATAGAAAATGCGGCTGTCAATTTATACCGCTTTCCATAATATTGAATATCAGACCAGCGCAGGGCGGCGGCGCTGACGCTTGGTGCTAAACCCAATTAGAAAGCCGACGATAAGTACCCCCGAACCGGCCAGAAACCATTTGATATAAGTGTTCATTTCCAGGCTTGAGAGCTCTTCTTCAAGCTGTTTGGCCTTGGCAGTCTGCTCGGCCAGCTGCGAAGCGGCACGCTCATAATTGGTTTTAAGTGATAAAAATTCGGCAGCTTCGGTTTTCAGTGCCTCGTAATCGGCTTTCATTTTAACCAGCTGTTTTTGATTGGCGTTAAACTCGGTGCTGACCCGCTTATTTTCCGCTTCCAGCCTGTTATTTTCTTCCAATAATTCAGCGGCTTGAATCATCAAATTTTTATGCTTGGCCTCCAAACGTTCAAGTTTGATGTTATGGGTTTCACTGGTGGTTAGATATCTGCTCAGCACCCAGCCTTCCTTGCCGTTGGGCAATTGTACCTGAGACCATTCATCACCGAATTTAATGACTTCCATCATCTGTCCGGACTCGATCACCGCGATTATTTTGTTTTCGATACTCGGCCCGGTTCTCAACGTCAATTTCAAAATATCAGAAACATACATAGTTTCTCCATAAACAGAAGCCGAAAATAGACAAAACAGCAACACCAAACCCAATAATTTGAAACGCTTCAACAAAAAATTCATCCCAGAGGCCCTTTCCATCTGATTCTTATGATTATGCCCTAAACACGGACAGTTACGAGTTCCAAGGGGGGTTAAGCCATTGCTAAATCAGATTAACAATGGATAAATACAAATCTAAGCATTATTCTACAACATTCTGTTAAATTAGTAAATTCTGATTACACGCCTTTAAAAATATTGACAGATGTGTTATTTTTTAGTTAGTTATCATCTTTAAGTCGAATATTATTGATTTTTTTTCAAATAACGGTGGTGTCCCTCAATGATCGCATATGATTTACAATGTGTTAACGGCCATGCATTCGAAGGCTGGTTTGAAGACAGTGAGGCCTATCAAACCCAGAAAAAAAAGAAATTGATCGCCTGCCCGGCCTGCGATACGACCCAGGTGTCCAGAATTCCGTCGACCTTTGCGATCAAATCCTCACCAATTCCCAAAAAAGGGTCCCTGCAGGAAGAAAATCTGAAAAAAATCGGCAAAGAAATTGTTGATTATGTTGAAAAAAATTTTGATGATGTCGGATGTGATTTTGCCAAAGAAGCTTTGAAAATGCATTATGGGGTCGAGGAACCCCGCAATATCCGAGGCGTCAGCACCAAAGAAGAAGAGAAAATGCTAAAAGAAGAGGGTATCGACTTTGTTAAAATTCCCATGCCGGCACCCCCGGACACCGACGCCTAGGTCCTTTTCGAAAAAAATCACAGGACAAACCATCTTCCAAAAATAATCAAACCCATCCAACTGTTTTTCCTCCTATCAAGATGCTTTGATCTTACGGTCAACTGGAGGGGTCTTATGACGATAAGTGAGATTATCCTCCGAAATCATCGAAAGCGATCATCTCCGGTTCAACGCCCAAGCTGTCCAGCATTTTCTGGACCGCCTCGAGCATCATGGGCGGGCCGCAGATATAGTATTCGATCTCGTCGGGGTCCGGATGGTTTTCGAGGTACTGATCGTAAGTCACCTGATGGATGAAGCCGACCAGTCCGTCCCAGTCGTCTTCAGGCTGGGGATCGGAAAGGGCTACGTGGTAAGAAAAATTATCGAAGTTTTTCTCCAACTCTTTGAACTCCTCGTCGTAAAAGATTTCGCTTTTGGAACGGGCCCCGTACCAGAAGGTTATCTTGCGGTCGGTTTTTTTTGTCAGCAGGTTGTGAAAGATATGCGCCCGTAAAGGCGCCATACCGGCACCGCCACCGATGAAACACATTTCGCGCCGGGTGTTTTTAACGAAGAAATCTCCGTAAGGACCGCTTAGACTCAAGCGATCGCCCGGTTTGAGCGTGAACAGATAGGAAGATGCCACGCCGGGCGGCAGGTCGGCCAAACCCGGCGGCGGCGTGGCGACCCGGATCGTGAACCGCAGTTCCTTTTCGGTCGGGGTGTTGGCCATTGAATACGCCCGGTAAACCGGCTCCTCGCTGCTCGCCTTCAGACCCCAGAAATCAAAGCGATCCCAGACCTTTTTGTAGGTTTCTCCTACGTGAATCTCACGGTAGGAGCGCTCATATTCGGGAATGTCGATCTGGACGTAAGCGCCCGTCTCAAAATCCATCTTCACCCCCGGATCGAGCTTGAGCCGCAACTCTTTTATGAAAGAGGCGACATTTTCATTGGACACGACCGTAGCATCGTACTTTTGTATTTTGAAAATTTCATCCGGAATGCGGATTTTCATATCCTCTTTGACCTTCAATTGGCACGATAGGCGGATATTGTCGAGTTTCTCGTTGCGGCTCAAGTGGGCCAGTTCGGTGGGAAGAATATCCCGACCGCCGTCGGTGACTTTGCATTTGCATACACCGCAGCTGCCTTTGCCACCGCAGGCCGAGGGCAATAGGACGTTATTTTGGGCCAGCGCCGCCAGCAGCGTCGTTCCGGTCGGCGTCCGGATGCTTTTATCAGGATCTTCGTTAATTACGATTTTACGGTCACCTTTTATCACAACTTGGGATTCAACCAGCAAAAGCGCGCCGACCAGCAATAACACAACTCCAAAAAAAACAGCCATCGCAATAAGATAAGTATCGAGCAATGATTACTCCTTTTAACGGCTATAAAGATATTCCGGCAAATAGCATAAACCCGATGGCTATCAAACCGGTAGTTATCATGTTGATGCCAAATCCTTGCAGGCCTTCGGGTACATTGGCATATCGCAGCTTTTTCTGAATGGCCGCCATGGAAATAATGGCCAGAGCCCACCCGGCACCTGAACCCATGCCGTAGACCACCGTCTCGCTGAATGTGTAGGATCGTTCAACCATGAACAAAGAGACGCCCAGAATGGCACAGTTTACGGTGATCAACGGCAGAAACACACCTAAGGCTGCGTAAAGTGCCGGCGAAAATCGGTCGATGACCATTTCCAAAGCCTGAACGATGGCAGCAATGGTTGCGATGAACAGCACCAGCTTTAAAAAGCTCAAATTAACAGCGGGCAGTCCGGCCCATGCCAGTGCTCCGGGGGCCAGCAAAAAGCGGTAAATCAGCCAGTTAACCGGCGTGGTGATGGACAGTACAAAGACCACCGCAATCCCGAGCCCGGTGGCTGTTTTCATGTTCTTGGAAATCGCCAGAAAAGAACACATCCCAAGAAAATAGGCCAGCAAAATATTGCCGACAAAGATCGAATTGAGTGCAATGCTGATCAGGTTTTCCATGTATCGTTTATCCCGCTCGCCGCATAACCGGCTGGTCGAGCTATCCCCGCTTCAGCAGGGTGTGTTCCAGCCATACGAACAGTCCGATGATGATAAAAGCTCCGGGAGCCAGCACCATCAGGCCATTGTTGAGATATCCCAATTCGTAAAATACACTGGGCACCACCTGGAAACCGAACAGTTTTCCGGAACCCAGCAATTCCCTGAAGAAAGCAACGCCGATCAGGATTGAACTGTATCCGATGCCGTTGGCGATGCCGTCCATGAATGAACGAAACGGTGGGTTGGAGAGAGCAAATCCCTCGGCCCGGCCCAGGACGATGCAGTTGGTGATGATCAATCCCACGAAAACCGACAGTTGTTTGCTGACCTCGTACATGAACGCTTTAAGCAACTCATCGGCCACTATCACCAGAGTGGCGATAACGGCCACCTCAACGATGATGCGAATGTT
>JASFGM010000013.1:0-14118 GCA_050123755.1 Desulfobacterales bacterium | reverse complement strand
CAAGTTTTAAGGTTTCCTCAACCAGCTCTCCCAAGTTAATCAGTTCCGAGACCGACTCGCTTTCTCTCGCAAAGTCCAGCAGGTTACGTACGATACTGCGTGAACGATCCGCCTCTTTGATGAGGTCATTGATCATTTCAAGCATATCCCTTTTCGACAACTCTTCATACTCTTCGAGCAGAGAATAGGCGGTGAGCATGATATTGTTAATCGGATTATTGAGCTCGTGGGCAACCCCGGCCGTCAGGGTCCCGATTGCTTTGAGCTTGTGCGACTCGACCATGGCCGTTTGCCTTGAATCCAGTTCTTCCATCATTTTGTTGATGGCGACAGAGACCGTTGTAAATTCATCCCGGGTTTTATGAATCGGTATGATAGGTGAAAAACCGCCGCTGGCGATTCGTTGCGTCGAATTAACGAGAGAGTTGAGCCGTTTCATGAACCGCTGAGACAGGAAATAGATAATGTATGTCAACAAAAAAAGATAAACAGCCAGCGCATAAATCGGAATCCGTTGAATCAAATTGAGCAAATCATTCATCGAATCCTCTTCTTTCCTGGCTAATGAAGCCGCAATCTCTACCATTGCGGACCCTTTTTTTCTGAGTTCGATCTCAATCTCATGTTTTTTTGCCGGGCCCCCGGAAGGGCTCTTGCGATCAAACAAACTGAGATCATTCAGCAAGTTCTGGTAGCCATCCAGGTTCTTAACAATTTCCTCAGCCTGCTGTTGCGCAATTTTTTGATACGATTTCAGATTTTGCGATAACAGAATTTTAGCGTTATTGGCGCTCTCAGCGGCATCGGTAAGATTGGTGCCATAAAGGAAATAGTTTTTTTCCCATCGCCGGGCCTGTTCGATCTCAAAAAGAAACCTTTCAGTGGCTAGAACAAAGCTAAGCTTATTCTGGATTTGACGTATGCCAGCCATTGAGCCGATAAGAGTGGTCATCGACAAGAAAAACAGCAAAAGAAATCCAAGAATCACCTGAAGCCGAAAGCTGAAACTCGGCCGCTCGATCAGTTTTCGGTCGATGTCGTCCCATTCGATCCTGTGATTCTTGATCGGCGCTTTTAAACTCTCGTCATAACTCGGCTCAACCGTAGTAAGATTAACCATCACAAAACCTCTGGTTGCTTATAAAACCAAGTCCGGCGAACAGAATAAAAACCGGGCTTGCGATAATCATTTTTACCAATGGCGCTCACCCTCACACCACAATTTTCTCTTTAAAACCAAGTGCTGCGGCCGCTCTGGCAATCATATTGCGGAGATCGTCAGGCCTAAAGGGTTTTGCAATAATGTCAAAAGCGCCCTTGCTCATCGCTTCCCTTGCCAACGCTTCTGTGGCATAGCCGGTTATCATGATTACCTTGGTCCGGTCTGATTTTTTTTGAATATACTCCAGCAACTCAATTCCATTCACTTCTGGCATCATGATATCGGTCACGACAATGTCAAATACCTTCGCATCAATCCTTTTTAGCGCCTCTTTGGCATCTTCAAAGGTTTCAACATTACATCCGATCTTGCTGAGGGCGGGCTTAAGCCTTTGCAACACGATTGTTTCATCATCCACCAGGAGTACATCCAGTTTCTCTTTCATCTTCATATTCCTCCAATGCGTAATAGGCATATTGGCCATTTATTTCAGTACTTATCAAAATATGGCCAAGGCCTCCACCTATGATTCCGACTTGGGACGAGTGCCAATGGTGCATTCATTAAACATTTCTTTTTCTCCGAAAACTTCGACGTGTTCGACGCCGTCTATTTTCATGATTTCTTCTTTTAGTGCCAGAACCTGCTTATGGTTTTTGCGTTTAAGCGCCTTTGAATATAAACAGATATTTCCCTTATCACAAATAACTTCGATTCCAGGATATTCGTCGATCAAAGTGGCTTCTATTTGGCAGGATAAAGCAATATTCTTCATACAGTTTATGGAATAGGTATTCTGCTGATATTTCTTATGGCCGGCAGTGTTGACAATGGTGTCGACGGCGTCTTGATTATCATCAGCCCCGATGTGCCCGACATTAATGACCAGATCATAAAAGGCAGGATTTGTGATATCAATACCGTACACCGCATTTCCCCATTTCTTCTGTTGTTCATCCATGTTTGCAATGATTTTCCTGGCTTTTTCTTCAGAAACGTTCTCACGTTCCATCTCAAGTCGTATCCTGTCTTCCAGGTTTGCAATAATGCGCACTTTTAAAATATGAGAAACGCCCCGGATAATCGGATTCCCGACGAAACCATGGTAGACAATGTCGTGTTCTAGCATATAATTCGCCACCACCGATCGGATATACGCCATATAGCGCTTCCGATCTCTGGAAAACATCTTAAGAATTGTCGGGGGGTCTTTGATCGTCCGCATCAGTTTCATTTCAGGCACCCCTAGCGCCTCAGCGGTCGATAGTATCACTTCCCTACTGACACATTTATAACCCATCTTCTGTGCGACGCGCTCAGCAATTTCCTCACCCCTTGTATAACGGTCAGTCGAGATCGTAATAACACGCATGCGTTTCACCCCCTGTTTCAGTTCAAATCCCGTAAAACAAATAAAGCATGGCAACCAGCACCACAATGAAAAGAATGCTCATCATGCCGCCGGCCTTCATGAAGTCCACGCTCCTATATCTACCCGGTCCCATGTAGAGGGCGTTCACCTGGTGAGTCGGCAGCATAAATGAGTTGGAAGTGGCAATGCCGACAACCAGAGCTGCCATGCGCGGATCTGTTCCGGATGTAATCGCCATATTCACCACCAGAGGCACCAGCAGTACCGTGGCGCCGACGTTTGAAATAACCAGCGTAAAACCGGTAGCCAGCATGGCAATAACGGTCAACAGAACCACCGGAGAAACATTGCCGATCAAGTTGAGGATCTCCCGCGCAATCCATGCAGCGGTTCCGGTATTTTCCGTGGCAATCCCGAGCGGAATCAAGCCTGCCAGCAAAAAAACAGTCCGCCAATCAACGGCCTGGTAAGCTTCATCGATCGTCAGCACCCTGCATACGATCATTCCAAAGGCTCCCGATAAAAGGCTTACCGACAACTGAATTTTAAAGAAAATGATCATCGTCAGGGAAACGGCCAGCCAGAAACCGGCGATAAGGCCCTTTTCCGGTTTAAGCGCTTCACTGACAGGCGTCGTAAAAATAAAGTTGTGTCGTTCCTGAAGAATATTAAACCGCTCCCAGGTACCATGGAGTAAAATCGAGTCGCCGGAGCGCAACTCCATATCCGACAGTCCGATATGAAAGACTTTATCTGAACGGTAAATTGCAAGCGGATTCACCTGGAACTGTTCCCAGAAATGCGCTTGCCGCAATGTTTTCCCGATCAGGCTCGAACGCGGTGCAACCACCGCTTCAATCGTCCCGGTAGTTGACGCCGACATCTCATTTTTAAAGATCTCTACCTGGTCTTTGATTTGAATGCCCTGTTCTTGCGCCATTTTTCTTACGTTTTCAGCCGTTCCATAGGCCACCAGATCATTGCCGGATCGAATCTGAGTATCGGGAACCAATGAAAGCTGCTTGATTCCGTCTCTGCCGGCAAGGGCAACAACATTTACCAGATAGCGGTCACGGATGTCTTTAACGGTAATGGGATCTCTGAAATCGGTGAACTCAGGGGGGGTTTTCAGTTCAAAGAGATCACCCAGCACCGCTGAAAGATCCGACAACGGCGCCTCACCCGATTTCTTTGCCCCGTCCCCGCCCGGAAGAACAAACCTACCGAAAAAGATAAAAAACACAATGCCGCTGCCAACGAGCGCCAACCCGATCGGCGTCACGTCAAAAAGGTTAAATGGCTTTAATTTAAAAGGCGCAATTAAATCGTTGAGCAAAATCAACGGGCTGCATCCCACCAGTGTAATGGTCCCGCCCAGGATCGCACAGAAACCGATGGGCATCAGCATCCGTGACAGTGAGATATTCATAGACTTGCTGACCCTTTTGATAGCGGGCAGGAACAAGGCCGCTGCACCGATGTTTTGCATAAAGCTGGAGATAAGAGCCACGGTTACACCCATTGCAATCACCACCCGCGATGAACTGTTGCCGGCAATTCTAACCACCGGTCTGACCATCCGGTTGATAACAGCGGTTTTATCCAATCCAGCGCCAATGATGATAACCGCAATAATAGAAATCACCGCGTTGCTGCTAAATCCGGAAAAGGCTTCTTTAGGGGTAACCAAATGGAGAAGGGGAAGAGAGACCGTCATCAGGATGGCCACCATATCAACCCGAATCCATTCAGCGATGAAAAGAAAAATTGCGATACCGATCATCGCCATTACCATCATCATTTCGGTCGTCACTGCCGTCGCTTCCATGGTCGCTTACTCCGCCTTTTTTGGGATTCGTCGTTGTTCACAGGCCAAATTGATTTCTTCAACCAGCGCATTCGGATCAAAGGGTTTTAAAATGTAATTGAACGCCCCTGCTTTCATTCCTTCGATGCCGACTTCCACGGACGCATGCCCCGTCAGCATGATGACCTCTGTTTCGGGTTTGATTTTCTTAATTTCCTTAAGCGTTTCTATTCCATCCATTTCGGGCATGAGTACATCCAGGAGCACCACATCAAAATCATATTTTTTTATTTCTTCTAAAGCACTTAAACCATTGTACGCGACACTGACATCAAATCCGCGTCTGTTCAAGCGCCTCGAAAGATATTTCACCATTGTTTCTTCGTCGTCAACCAATAAAATTTTATAATTTATGACCATTTTTCCTCATTGCACGGAAGGCCCAAAAACATTAATGGATCCATATCCAAAGGGGGTGGCTTTGGTTGTTTAATACCGTACTTAGGGAGGCACTGCTCGTTTTTTCAAGACCGCATCTCAAAAAAACTCCCTTTTTTCGATGGCGAGTATAGGCAAATTTAACTTTTGTGTCAACGATATCGATATCTTAAAATGCATTGACACTTCCTTCAAACAGCAGGTCAGGCCCGCAGGAATCGCCCTTGAAACCAGAACATTATGAGGCTCAACGACCTGCACCGGACGGCGAATCGTGCAGCCTGACGTGCACGCTCATCGTCCGACCCTATACCGAAAGAGATGGGGACCGCGTCAGCGGCAGCCAGAAAGAGTTCAGGTAGGCTTCGATCTAGGATTGGCTTTTTCGGGTAGAATCAGAATCACTCCGTCGGGCATGGACCATGTCACGAATATCCTTTCTGAATTTTGATCCGTAATAGCTTACCATTGAGCTGTTTGACATGATCATATCCAGTTGCCTGGAATGAATGGTCAGGTAACCAAGTATTTTCAATCTCTCCCCTATGAAAACCTTCTCATGATCCTCCAGGCGGGCGAAAAGGCTGTCTTCTTTTATATCTACAGCGAAACTCTCTTCCTCCAGTATTTCCCTTAAGAAAGCCAGCCTTTTGAGCCGTCTCTCATAGTCAGCACCACCCCCTTTGTAGTGGAAGCTGACGTAATTCTCATCCGGGCGGTCACCCATCACGGTCTCGACGATTGAAAAATGGTAACCCAGCCTGGATGTCATGTTACAAAAATTCTTAGAAATCATAAAATAATTTTGGTTAGCCTGGGCCGAACGCCGATCAAAACTTAGAGGCTTATTTGTAGCCGCCTGAAACATGACAGACATGAATCCCTTCCCATCAATGGGCGGGGGCCCTTCCCAAGGGACAGCAACAATTCCCTCCCAGAGAGCCAGCATCGGATCTGATACGATATTGTCTAGCTTGACATACTTGCCGTCCACCGCCTCTCTATATCCGTCGTCGAGGTTCAAAACCCGCCACAGCATGGGCACTTTGTAGAAAAGCTGCTTGCTGGCCCGTTCGGGAAAACCGTGCTCCCTGCCAAAATTGAATATCTCCTGTATCGATTTTTCGTGGATAAAACGGGTGATGTCGTGCAGCGTTCGGCAATTCTTTGAGGCGAATTCGTGAGAATCAGGGTCCAATAAATTTAAGGGCACAATTTTCAGACTCGCTTCTTTGAGTGTATTATACACGGGGCTTCCCTCTATGACGTTCTTTTTACCCGCCGAATCCTTAAGCACAGAAACCACTCGTCCGCTGTAAATGGTTGCAGCTGCTGTGTCAACGGTTATCTGATCACCATTGCGCAATGTGTCCATTGCCCCGGATATACCAAATAGGGCTGGAATTCCGAACTCCCTGGCCACGGTTGCGAGGTGGCCTGCAACGCCGCCCTGTTCGGTGATCACAGCAGCGGCCCGATTAAGCAGTGGCGCCCATCTGGGGAGTGCTTGCCTTGTGACAAGTATTCCCCCTTCAGGGAATTGTCCCATATCGCTTCCCCTGTCTACCAGAAAAACAGATCCACAGGCGCGTCCGGGACTTGCAGCAATGCCCCCGCGGATGATGACATTTTTTGATTCGGGTTTTGCTATTTTCTCAGGATAAGTGCTTGTTGCCGTCTCCAATTGTTGCATGGGGCGACATTGTAAGATATAGATCGTGCCGTCACGGGAAATTGCCCATTCAATATCCTGTGGTGAATCGTAGTAATTCTCCAGCATCACCGCCAGTTCCGCCAATAAAACAGCCTGCTCTTGATCAATTGATGGCATATTTTTTTTCTCTTGCGATAACATTGTGCTATACTGTTCGTCTTGAGGAGAGAAGGTAAATGTACTTTCCTTAGACTTTATATCTTGAGAAGTCACGGAAATGGGTTTGTTGCGGGATAGCGAGAACAGGTCAGCGGCAACGCTGCCATCGACAACGGGTTTGGGCAATCCCCACACCGCGTTGATATAGATTGAATCATCCTGAAAATCGATGGGATTACGTGAATAGGTCACGCCTCCTGACTCGGCATCGATCATAAGCATGCATCCCACACACATGGCGAAGTCGTCATCTTTTAGCCCCATGTTCATTCTGTAAGTTATGGCAGGCAGGCTATACTTGCTTGCAACAATCTTCTTGTAGGCTTGGATTATATTGCTCTCACCAACATTTAATTCGGTGTGATACTGGCCCGCAAAGGTTTTCCCTTTGGTATCTTCTCCAAGGGCGCTGCTTCGCAGGGCCACCCGAATCTCTCTTCTGTGCCCATCCATAAGTCGGAAGTAGGCTTCCATGATGGCGTTCACGAGGTCATCGGGTATCTCAGACTGAACGATAAGCTGCTGGATTTCGGCGCAGAGCTGATAAAGCCTCCCTATGTCATTTCCGGCAACCACCTGGAAACGCCTGTCAATCTCCACTTGCAAATCATTATGTTCAATATACCTTTGGTAGGCAGCCGATGTTATGGCAAATCCATCAGGCACGTCGACATTAATTTTATTTTTTATCTCCCCGAGGTTCGCCATTTTGGTCCCCACAAGATCGGCCATGCCCTTATTTATCGAACGCAACGGAATAACAAACCGCTTATCTCGCAGCGGTTTTTTATGCGTAAGCAATGCGTCGATGCCATGCTGAATATCATGGAATCGGGCATATAATCCCTGATACCTTTCCGGAGCCAGTCCTTCCAAATTTTTTATCATACGGAAAACTTCGACCGATACGGTCGTACAGTTGGCCCTGACAAAAGGCATGCCAAAAGGGTGCTTATCCCGAAGGGCCTGCTCGATCCTGGCGATCGCCTCAAGCACTCTCTTATTGGCATTTAAGAGCAGTCTAAAATTATGATACCGAGCCTTGAACTCTATTCGAAGGTCTTCGTCGATTGACGGATGTTTTTGCAGCTTTTTTAAAAAAAAATTCTTTAAAATCTGGTACACGCAGTTCCTCCGGGCAGATGCCTAGAAGTGGTTTCAAAACCCCATCTGAGTCCCAATGGCTGCGTTGCAGGCCTCCGATAAATGCTCACATACCCATGTATGCTGCGCTTTCTCGATCGACCTGCGCCTTGCCCTTGAGCCTGATCTGAGGTTTTGAAACCACTTCTAATCCATATTTTCTTAACGATGCTTCCAGATTGCTTGAATACTGTGCCTCATCATCTTTCTTTGTTTTTTGTCTTATGGAGCCTTTAAGATTTTGAGCGATGGTCTCGGCGGGAGCCATAAACGAAGTCATAAATAGCGGAGAAAAATCTTTTGCGACCGAGCTTCTTATCACCAGGTCCGGTCTCTTCCTGACGATCACGCTCTTTTTGCGCCGATTCATAATCATGGGCCATCTCGATTTTCTCAACCAGCGGCTCAATCTCCAGCGGTTTGAGGAGGTAATCATAGGCGCCTAATTCTATGCCCCGAACAGCCGTATCAATCTTTGCGTGGCCGGTCAGCATGATGATTTGGATGAGGGGTCTGGCACGTTTTATTTCCTTAAGGATCTCGATGCCGTTGTCTCCCGGGATCATGACGTCCAGAAGAACAACGTCAAATTCAGACTTATGAATCAATTTTAGGGCTTCCTCCCCGCTAAGTGCGGTTTTGACATCGAAGCCCCGAACCTCAAGACGCTCGGACAGAACTTCGACAAATTCTTTCTCATCATCAACCAACAGAAGCTTTATTTTCATTGACGATGTTCCTCAAAAGCCCTTTTGAATTGCCAAAATCGTATACAAAACTTTCCAATCACAGCAACAAGCAGTTGCGTTTCCGGTTGATACCTTACAGGGCTGGTGCTTCGTGTCCTGCGGGTCACGAATTCATTCGTCAAAGCACCTCTTAATCGCTATAGGGTGTGCTATAGGGTATTACATGAATCACGTCTGTCCTGACTTCTTTGACTCCAGGTATCTTTTTTGCAGTTTTCTCAATATCAGATATCAATGCACGCTCTTTGGTAACCAGGGCCTCTGTCTTCACAAATACGACGCCATTTTGAGCAGATACTTCAATCCCAACTTTTATTTCCATTAACGCAGCCTTAACTTCAGCTGAGAGAAGCAGATCATCCATTGCTCTTTTGGAATCAGGCGTCGTTTGGAAATGCTTCAATCCCGCTGTATGACAAATAATGTCTACTGCGTCATCAACAGTGATTTTGTTGATATGGAGGACAAGATCATATAAGCTTGAATCCCGTGTGTCGATACCATAAAGCGTTTTACTCCATTTTCTTCGCTCCTCGTCGTCATTTTTCAGTATGTCTAGGGCCTCTTTCTTACTTATTCCTTCTTGTGCCATTTCAAGCTTGACGCGGTCCTGGATATCAGCAATGATTCGGCACTTGAGCACGTGGGATATGTTTTCCACAAAGAAATGACCTGCCAAGCCATGATAGACGACATTGTCTTTGTTAAAATATCGCAATAGGGCCAACTGGATGTAAGTAATATATTTCTCCTTTCCATAGGTAAAGCTGTCCAAAATTGAAGGGGCATCGTGAATAGCACGAACGAGCTTTATCTCGGGGACATGGAATTCTTCGGAGGCCTCCAGGACAATATCCCTAGAGATACACTGATAACCCATTCTTTCAGCGACCTTTTCGGCCACTTCTTTTCCTTTGCTGTATGATCCTCTTGAAATCGTAATGATCGACATGTTTCTACTCCCTATTAATTGATGAGAATTCGCTTTTTGAAAGCTGAATAAGTGAAAATAATGAATTTTATACCGGAATCGGCTGAAATACAACATATGGAAGCGGCCAATGATCGGAAACTATTAATATCCAATTATCGCAGGCGGATTTGGTTGTCAAGACGGTTAGATAATCAGCCGGACGCCTCCTAGTTCCCCTAAACCATATATAAAATGGGTTCCGGGGGAACCGATAAACATCAGGTTGACAGGAATATTCCACTTTAGCGACAATTCCCGGATGAGATCCGGACCGAATTTTCCGGTTAGAACCACAAATTCGATATCAATTGTGGGATAGGCCTCATTGAGGAAATTCAGGTCTTTTTCAAGTTTTGGCGGCACTTCATTTTTATTTTTAACGACGGTCACAACTTTGACGCGGTTGGTGTGTTCATTCTGTTTTACATACAACATGGCGTTATTAAGGTTGGCCAGGTTGTCACCCCTTGTAAAAAAGACGACTTGCTGTGAGCTAATTTTATCGATTTCGGTACGAATCGATTGGGCGGTAGACGTCATGTGTTGGATAAAAAATTTAAGGACTGCGCGTACCAGGAACAGGCCGGCTTGCAACAGCGTAATGCGGCCGAGCATGACCGCGATAACCAGTACCGCCGGGATAAAATATTCCAAAAAAACGGCAAGGTACTCCGGATTCATGAGGGCGTTGCCGATCAGCCCGCTCAAAACTGCACAGACGGCGATCAGCACCGCTGGCAGAGGCGCCTCCGTCGGCCGTGGAAGACCGGCACGCTTGATTTTCAAGAAGATGTTACCCAGCCCAAAAAGTGCCATGACAGATAAAAAAGAAATCGTGTAGACACCGGCAAGGGCTTTCAGCTCCCCCCGTGTGATCAGTAGAACCGACACCGAAAGGATGAAAAACGATGCGATGATCCGATGTGTCGTCCCGCGCCGGTTGGTTTTCAATAAATACTGGGGGAGGCATCGATCCAGCGTCATACGCCTGATCAAACCATTGACGCCCACAAAGCTGGTCAGTACCGCCCCGCTGAGCACCAAGGCGGCATCGACAGAAATGAGATTCGCGAGCCAAATGCCGCCGGATAAATTGCCCATGTGAGCGAGCAGTGCCTCCTGGTGTGGGCCGACATACCCGATTGGCACCAGCGCAAGCGCAAGCAGCGCCATGCCGGGATTAAAAACAGTGACGGCAATCCACATGTTTCGCAGCGTCTTGGGGAACACCCCTTCGGCTTGTTCTTCCACAAAATTGGCCGAACTCTCAAATCCGGAAATCCCCAGCAAAGAGGCAGAAAAGCCAAAAAACAGGGCCGTAACCAGACCGCCTTCCACAGGGGTGGCAAGATTCAGGTTGAAGGTGTCGAGCCCGTGCGTGCCGACGAAAACGATACCCATAACGAGTAGCAATGTCAGCGTGCTCAGATGGAATATAAAGATGATAATTGCGACCCTGGCACTTTCGGTGATGCCGATGATGGTCAGTAGCATGAAAAAAGCGAGCACAGCAATGGTTGCGCCGGTGACCGATAGTGAATGCCATATCGTGTGTACATAATGCATGGCCTCGCTGGCGGATATCACTGCTGTCGCCATATATGAAAGGATTGTCAGGCAGGCGGCAATAGAGGCTTTGAATTTACTCGTGGTGTTCAGCAACGCATTATAGGTACCACCGTTCAGGGGAAGTGCACCCACGACCTCGGCATAGATGGATCGAAAAAGATACAGCACCCCTGCGACAATCAGCAGCGCGACAGGCGCCCAGCGTCCCGCATAAATGATGGATAGCGCGGAAACATATAGACATGATGATGTGATGTCATTTCCGCAGATGGCCGTTGCCGGGAGTTGCCCCATTCCGCCTTTTTTGTGTTCGGTGATGCCTTGGAGGGCACCTGCCACCGCCTTGTCCTGCTCGGTATTATCGCCACGTTGCGGATAATGGATCTCGGCACTGCCGTTTTCAGATACCTTGGACAGTGTATTCGGCTCATTAAACGAATTTGATTTTGACATAATAGAAATTAACTTTCACAGTTTATCAAGTGCCGATATTGAGAAACTTCCAACTATCACGCTAAATCAAATTATTGCAGATACTAAATGGATACATGCAACTTATCGCATCTTCGCTTTTACTGTCAAATCATGATACCAAAAAATCCGGCTTTGCGACAATAAAAAGGGCAAACCCATGGGATCGGATTCACCCCTTTGAATTGTGATTCATTTGGCAATCTTAAAATTGAACCAATCTGAAAGTAGGACCCCCAAAACCATCAAATAAATTAAAGGAGGTGTCAAATGAAAGTGTCAGGCAAGCAGAGCACTTTACTGTTTCTATTGAAAACCGTTATTTTTCACAAAGTGCTTGAAATCTCAGAGGACATCATTTAATGTCTGAGCATGAAAGAAAGATTCACCATAAATGTCGACCAGTTTCACGATATGCTCTGCAAAAAGCACATGCTGTGCCATGAACATGGCCCTCCCCTTTTGTAACTAACCTTCCATCTTTTTGACTCTTGCAATGTAACAAGCACCGGATGACCGTGTCTGGAGCGGATAGGTGCGTCTTAACGTCATGGACGCGCGCTCAAGCGATGCCGTTTATTGACGGACACGGGTAAACGCTGCGCTGCATATCGTCACCTATCAATTCCATAATTGGATTTTATGAGGAGGAGGACATGGCTGTTATAACCATTTCAAGAGGATCATACAGCCGCGGCAAGGAAATCGCCGAAAAACTTGCGGAAAGATTGAACTGCGATTGTATTTCGCGGGACATTCTTATCGAAGCATCAGCGCATTTCAATACCCCGGAAATAAAACTGATACGCGCAATTCACGATGCCCCATCGATTTTAGACCGCTTTAGCAAGGGTAAAGAGCACTATATCGCCTATGTGCGTAAGGCGCTTTTAGAGCATGCCGAGAATGACCATGTCGTCTATCATGGTCTGGCGGGACATTTTTTTCTTCAAGGGATCCCACACGTTTTAAAAATTAGAATAACGGCCGACCTGGAGGAGCGCGTCAAAAACGAGGCTGCAAGAGAAAACATCACTTTAGATAAAGCCCGTGAGGTTTTAGTCAGAGACGACGAAGAGCGCCGGAAATGGGCGCTGGCGCTGTATGGGATAGACCCTTGGGATTCACGCATCTATGATCTGACGATTCATATCGGACGCATTACCGTAGAGGATGCAGTCAATCTGATTTTACAAGCAGTAAATCTTCCCTCCTTTAAAAAAACCAAAGAATCCCAGGAGCTTTTAAAGGACAAATTGCTCGCGGCACGGATCAAGGCGATTCTGCATACAGAACATGTCAGGGTGGTTTCGGGTAAGGTAGCTGTCACAATTCATGCCCCAATTTTATATGAAGAAACAGTTGTAAAGGAAATCAAAGCAAAGATTTGCGGCATAGAAGGCGTAAATGAAGTCGAAGTTAAACTTTCGCCAAATTGACCACTGAATACTTCGAGGCACATTTTAAAGCTTACGGATATGATTACATGGTTCTGCGGTATCAAAAAACCGGAGATCAAAAAAGGAGGTACACCACCGATGGGAAAAAGGTTGATCCTTGGGTCTTGCAGTCTGGTGCTGCTATGTTTGGCGCTTACCTCTCTCGCGGGGGCAAGCGATCGAGAAGCTGATGCTATTATATGGGTAGCCGACACCCGCAATCTTACCGGGATTTGGAAATGGTTTGCAGCCATGTATAATGAAGCACCCCTGAAACACGCCTTTTTGGTAATTGTCATCACTGCCGTAGAGGGCATCCTTTTAGGATTTGGCATGGATTGGATTATGCAACGGACCGGACTTGAGCTTGAAGAACGCGAATTGCGAGAATAATGGAGAAAAAAGATGCTTCTCAAAAAGATGCTCGTATTAACGAATTCCATAGTGTTTTTGCTATTTCTTTTTGAAGAATCTGCTTGGGCCGGAAGTATTTGGTTTGTGCAGCTTCCCGTATCAGGGGTTGAGATGTTTTGGCCCGTGCTGGTGTTCATCGGATTTGCTGTGGGCGTTATCGGTGGCTTTTTTGGTATGGGTGGCGGGTGGATGGTGACGCCCGTTCTTAATTTATTCGGGTTTCCCATTCCGTTTGCCATCGGTACAGATCTGGCGCACATTGCCGGCAAGTCTATCATATCCACCATCCGGCACTGGAAATTTTCCAATGTGGATATGAAGATGGGCTTTAATTTGGTGATTTTTACCATGGCCGGAGTGGAGGTTGGTGCTCGCTGCACGATGTATCTGGAAAAAATCGGTATTGTCGGGCCCGCCGTACGGTGGATTTATATCGGTTTTCTTTTGTTGCTGATGGCGATGATCGGCTTTGACATCGCTAAAAAAAATAAGATCGAAAAGACCTGTGAAACCGGTGAGTTGGATCGCGGACTTCAGCTTTTTAAATACATTCAGGCGATAAAGATACCACCGATGATACATTTCGAAACAGCCGGGTTAACCTGCAGCTTCTGGATGGTTGGACTCGTCGGTTTTATTACCGGATGGTTGGCAGGAATTTTAGGGATTGGCGGTGGATTGTTTCGAATGCCGGCCCTCCTTTATTTT
>JASFGM010000012.1:0-14533 GCA_050123755.1 Desulfobacterales bacterium | reverse complement strand
AGCCGGCCCTAAGACGGCACCGCATTTTTCACATTGAATCAGTTTTTGCCGGTTTAATATGGTTCCACACAAAGAAAGAATTCTTTCATCTCCTCTGTCTTCCATGCGCATGGCATCATTGGCACAATTTTCAGCACAGGCACCGCAGACAATACAGCGTTCCTCGGTGAGTCTGAAATCGGTTTGGACAGGATGATCAAAATCCAGATAACCCAACTGCAGTGCGTCAACTTCCATCTTATCCCGGCAGATCTCGACACATTCGCCACAACGCCGGCAGATATCGCATCGGAGGCATCTACGCGCCTCTTGCCTTACCCTATTTTCTGAATAGCCGAGTTCTACCTGCTGAAACGTGGTGCGCCTTCTTTCCACATTCAGCAAAGGCATCTCCGGTCTTTTCAGAGCCATCTTGGTATTGGCTGGAACCTCTATCCAATCTGTCCTTGCCCGACGAACCGGCACAGGGGGCATCTCTGGCTGAGGTATTTTGGATAGATAACGATCGATGGAATCCGCTGCTTTCTTGCCTCCCCCGATTGCCTCTACGACAGTGGCCGGACCTGTCACAACGTCTCCGGCCGCAAAAATACCTTGCATGGCAGTTTCCATACTTGCCATATCGACATCAATCGTGTCCCGTCGTGTCCATTTAAGATCGGTGAGTTCTCCCAGGCATTTATAATCCACTAGCTGACCGATAGCGGGAATCACCACATCTGCATCCATGAAAAAATCACTACCCATGATAGGGACAGGAGTTCTCCGGTCACTCCCCTCTTTGGTGACCAGTTCAGCCCTAAGGCATTTGAGTGCCGTCACCTGGCCGTTTTTTCCCACAACTTCGATGGGAATCGCTAAAAACGATATTTTGACACCTTCCTCTTCGGCCTGTTTTACTTCTTCGTGGTCGGCGGGCATTTCACTACGTGTCCTGCGATAAGCAATGGTCACCTCTTCACATCCCAAGCGCACAACTGTCCTGGCCACATCAATAGCCACATTTCCGCCACCGACCACAACGGCTTTTTTGCCGGGGATGCGCCTTTCCCCCAGTGCTACCTTTCTTAATAATTCTATGGCATCAATAACCTGCGGGAATTCTTTTTCACCCGGAATCCCCAGCTTAAAGGAACGATGGGCACCAATGGCGAAAAAGAAGGCTTCAAATCCTGCTTGCTTTAATTGTTCGATGGTGACATCTTGACCGAATGTCGTATTAAATACAAATTCAACCCCAAGATCCTCGATCATGGCGATTTCCCTGTCAATGACTTCCCTGGGAAGCCGGCACCTGGGAATGCCGGCCATCATCATGCCTCCTGCCATAGGCATCGCTTCAATCACGCGGACTCCATATCCTTTGAGGGCCAGATAATAGGCCGCCGTCAATCCCGCCGGGCCGGCGCCGATGATGCAGACTTTTCTGTTCTTATCCGCTTCCTTTTCAGGATTCCGGTAACGCCTTTCCGACAAGGCCTTTTCGGCAGCAAAAGCCTTGAGATGTTTTATGGATATGGGCGTATCGATTCTTCCGCGGACACACATGAATTCACAGGGCCGGGTGCAGACAAGACCGCATACCCATGGAAACGGATTATCTTTGCGGATCACCTCAATAGCCTCTGCATCGTGCCCCATGCCGATAAGCGTAACATAGGTTGGCACATCAATACCTGAAGGACACGCCATCTGGCATGGCGCCGGTGCCAGCTTAACGCAATCTCCCGTAAGGCAGTTATGGGTTGCTATATGGCTTAAAAAAATCTCCCGCTTTTCCAAGAGCACCGTAGAAATTACTTTACCGATTTCTTTGCTGGCTTTATCCGCGCCTTTATCGCTGAGTTCTTGAGAGAGCGATTCGATCACGGGTAAATGTTCATTGCCGGCTCTACCCCAGGCAATATCTTCTAAGAGTTTCAGAATCTCTTCCGCCATACGTCTATTTTTAGGATGTATTAGACGACCGCAACGAATCGTTTCAGCTAATCGATCAATCGTATTGTTCACAGGGCAGGTAGTATCAGACATATGGATTCCCATCTCTTACCAATATTCTTAACGAAACCTATTCGCAAAGTCTGTTTTCCTAACACACGGAAGCTATCGACCCCTTGTTAAGGTTTCGGAACCGCCCATTTCACCGCCTGTCGGAGGACACCCTCTCGACGTGCTTCTGGAAGGCGATCCTGTTTTTCATAGCATTGCGGGCAGATATAATTCACATGCTCAATCCCTTTGGGTTTGTATGCTTTTTCATCGATGAGGTCTAAATATTTCTTTGGAGCAAACGGCGTGCCGCAATGCTCGCATTTCTCGAGTTTAAATCGAGCCAACACCTGCCCCCAGGTAAATATCTTTCTTTCCTCACCACGGTCTTCAACCCTGATTGCGCTCGTCGGGCATACATTGGCACAGGCCCCGCAGCCGATACAATATTCAGAAAGTCGCTCAAAATCGGTGGTTATTCTGCGCTCATATCCCCGATTTACCCAGCACAGGGCATAAGCGCCAATCTTATCCCGGCAGACCCTAACACATCGTCCGCAGCGCACGCAATCATCATCTTCTCCGGTGCGAAATCGACTGGTAACGACACCGCATTTTCCCGCCAGGTCAATCAGTTCTTTGGAATAAGGCGAGCGGCCTAAAAGGAGTTCTACAATAAGCCTGCGATTTTTTTGAATTCGTTCTGTATTGGTCGCTACCAACAGCCCTTCTTGAACTTTCTGGATACAGGAGACCCGTATAGAATGCCGCATCGAACCGCTGACCTCAACAATGCAAAGCCTGCAAGTTCCTTCGGGTTCCAGGGCTTCATGGTGACAAAGGGTTGGAATAAAGATGCCTTCCCTGCGGGCTGCCTCAAGAACCGTCATCCCCTCCCGAGCCTCGACTTTCTTACCATCGATGGTGAGATTGACCATTTTGGTCATCGTTTTTTCTCCTTATCTTATCTGGACCGCATCGAACTTACATGATTCATAGCAAATGCGGCATTTAACACATTTTTCCTGATCTATGAAATGGGCTTCTTTTTTTTCACCGGATACAGCCTCTGCGGGACAATTACGTGCACATACCCCACAGCCGGTACATGTTTCCTCATCAATGACAAAGGTGGTCAGTGCCTTGCATACCCCGGCCGGACAGCGCTTATCGATGATATGAGAATCATATTCACTCCGAAAATAACGCAGTGTGGACAACACGGGGTTTGGCGCTGTCGTGCCGAGAGCGCAGAGAGAGGTATCTATAATCATGTCGGAAAGTTCTTCCAGTAATGAGATATGCTCAGGCTTTCCTTGCCCTTCCGTAATCTCATCCAGCAGTCGGGCCATATGGAAAACCCCTTCTCGGCAAGGTGTACATTGACCGCAGCTCTCAGTCATACAGAACTGGACAAAATACTTGGCCACGTCCACCATGCAGGTATCCTCGTCCATGACGATCATGCCACCGGATCCCATCATGGAACCGGCTTCGGAAAGATGCTCATAATCCACCGGCATATCCAGATGGCTGGCCGGAATACATCCGCCGGAGGGTCCACCGGTTTGAACCGCTTTGAATTCTTTCTTATTGGGTATTCCGCCGCCGATGTCATAAATAATATCTCTCAAAGGGAGGCCCATGGGGACTTCCACCAATCCGGTGTTGTTTATCTTACCCACTAAAGAAAATATTTTGGTTCCCTTGCTCTTTTCGCTACCGATCGAGGAATACCATTTTGCGCCCTTTTCAATAATTAAAGGCACATTGGCCCAGGTCTCCACATTGTTTAGATTGCTCGGTTGGCCCCAGAGTCCGCGCTCCACCGTGTGAACATATTTTGGACGCGGTTCTCCAACTTTATCCTCTATAGAGGTCATCAGCGCAGTGGATTCGCCACAAACAAAGGCCCCGGCGCCGAGCACGACTTTGATATCGAAGTTGAAATCGGTTTCGAAGATTTTTTCTCCTAGAAAATTTCGTTCCCGGGCTTGATCTAGCGCCAGACGAAGACGATCCACAGCCAAAGGGTATTCAGCACGGATATAAACATAGCCTTCTTGAGCTCCGATGGCATGGGCGCCGATGATCATTCCCTCAATGACCGCATGCGGATTTCCTTCAATGACGGAGCGATCCATGAAGGCTCCCGGATCCCCTTCATCAGCATTGCACAAAACATATCGCGGTTCGCTGCTGGCGCGCCGGCAGCTTTCCCACTTGATTCCGGTAGGAAAGCCACCCCCTCCCCGTCCCCGCAAACCAGATGCTTTTATGATCTGAATGATCTCATCGGGGTTCATTTGCAAGGCTTTCGGCGCAGACTGATATCCACCTGCAGAGATATACTCGTCAATAGATTCAGGATTAATGCGGCCGCAGTTTTGAAGCACCAACTTTTGTTGTTTGCTATGAAAAGCACGGTAGTCATCCTTGACCAACCATTTGCTGATCGGCTCTCCCCCTATGATATGGTCTTCGACAATCTTTTTGGCCTTATCAGGCGTAACAAACTGATACGTCTCTATGTGCCCGTCAATGGCGACGTCTACCAGTACATCCTTGGCACAAAAGCCACGACACCCAACTTTATGTGTTCGCGGCGTAAACTCAGCCGTCTGTCCGTATTCTTTGAGGGCCTTTTCAAATGCTTCGATAACATTATATCCTCCGGCAGCTACACCCCCAGTGCCGGTACAAATACTTATAACAACTTCCTTTTTATTGTTAGAAGCCATTGTCCCGTCCTTCATCATTGCATGCGATCATTCATATTCACCCAATATCTTACCCACTGCTTTAGGGGTTACTTTTGCGTGGGTGTGCTCATTCACCACTACCGCAGGGGCCAGACTGCAGGCACCGATACAGCGAACTTCCTCCAGGGTAAAATTCATATCGTCAGTGGTCTGGTTGACATCGATTTTGAGCCTGCGCTGCATCTCATCCATCACTTTTTGCCCACCTTTGACATGGCATGCCGTCCCAAGGCACACATTGATAACGTTCTTGCCTTTGGGTTTTAGGCTGAAGCGATTATAAAAGTTCGCAATGCTGTATATCTGCGTAATGGGTATATTTCTCTTTTTGGAGATATACCTTAACTCCGCTTCGGGCAGGTAATGAAAATGGTTCTGAACTTCATGAAGAATACCGATGAGGGTCCCCTTGTTATCCGGAAACTGTGAAAGGATCGAGTTGATTGTAGCGATATCCATTGATCATTATCCTATTTTTTAAATTAATTTCGAAATTTGCAAAACATGTGGAAATTAATGGGGCTCTTGGTGATCGTTTTGACTGAAGCATTCAATATGAAGCAATGACCTGCTCCGCTCCCAGAAAATTCCATGAAATTTGAAAGCCTAAAAATGCCGTCGTCCCTCTGGATAGGGACTCGGAACCGGGGAAAAGGCTTTCGTCATGTCATGATGAGGCGCAGATCCCTCGCATGTCAATCTGAAGCTGACGTAAGAAGTGCAAGCAATCTCATTGTTTGAAGACTTTCTGTGTCTCCGAATACGATGCTCGCCAGAATCTGCTCAGTTTCACCGTGATTTGCGGTAAGAATTGCTGTGTTACGTAAATACTCCCGTTGACCAATGCCCCTAATTTCTGCTCATACGGCGAGCGCTTTCTTTTAATCAAAGACGGCCGCTCCTTTCATGGACGCCATGGCCTTGGCATAGCGGTCGCGCTTCATCAGGGGCATATACTCGGTTACATCAAAATTGAGACAATGCGTGGTGCAAACGGTAACGCATGCGGGCTTTAAACCCTGGTCAATTCGGTCCATGCAGTAATCACATTTGACCACTTTGCCCAATTCCGGATGCCATTGAGGGGCACCCCAGGGGCAGGCGGAAATGCAGGTCTTACATCCCACACAGAGGTCGTGATCTACAAAGACAATGCCGTCCTTGGCTCTGCGCTGCATCGCTCCGGTGGGACAGGCTGCCACACACCAGGGATTTTCACAGTGAAAACAGGGCATAAAGACATAGGATGCCCGTGGATTGCCGTCTATAAATTTGGGGCCAACCGTAATGACCTGGCAAGGTCTCGATTCCGGGGGTAAGCCCTTATTGCTTTTGCACGCAATTTCGCATGAATGACAACCAATGCATTTTTGTTGATCCTGCAACATAAAGTATTTACTCATTGCGCTCCTCCCTTCATATGGAAGCTTGATTATTTGTTTCACGATTCAATTTTCAGTTGAAAATCATTCGTATTCAAGCGCTCGGGCTCACTTCACAGTTACAAGCGTATGGTGAAGTCCCGGACTTCCGCCGATCATATCTGAAATATTTTCCTGTAATTCACCATCGCCCACGCCTTTGTTGTTAGATCTGCTGGCCAGCGGGGCCTGATGGCCGAAACCATGGAGCATGAAAACCGCCTCGGGATGGATGAGATCGGTTACAAATGCCTTAATTTTACCGGAACCTACCTTGGAAGATACGTCTACGAGATCGCCATCATTGATACCCAGTGCGGCCGCCTTTTCTATATTAATCCAGAGTAAATTTTCCGGACATAATTCATTCAGATAGGGATTATTTTGGGTGGCGACATGGGTATGTAACGCATTGCGTCCGACGATCAGCCTGAACTTGTTTTTCGAAGGCGCTGGTAGAGATTCATAGGCAGGAAAGGACTCGTATCCCGCATTTTCCAGCAGGGAAGACTTGAATTCGATTTTACCGGAAGGCGTCTTAAACTTAAGCCCGTCTTTACGATCCCAGAAGATCTTTTTACCGGTATAGGCCACATACCCCTTCTTCTCAAAGTCCTCGAGCGTAAAGCCGGTCGGCTCCAGCTCGTATTTTACGAGATCCTCCATGGTCTCGTAAGGGAAATATTTACCCATACCAATCCGTTCCGCCATCTGCTTGAGAATGATCGGACCGGGTCGTGTGTCGTATATCGGTTCGACGGCCTGCTTTCGCAGGACCATCTGGGGAGCCAATCCGTTGGCCTGTTGCACACAATCTGTGCGCTCAAGATAGGTGGACTCGGGCAGAATAACATCAGATTGGTGGGCGATGTCACTGTAATTTATGTCGATGGCCACGATCAGATCCAGCTTATCCAATGCCTTTTGGGTCTGATTCCTGTCCGGGATGGACATTAAGGGGTCGAACCGAAAAGCAATCAGCGCTTTTATGGGATAGGGATCTTCGTTTAAAATAGCGTAAGGTAGCATCTGACCGACACCATGTTTGGGATCGGGCAGAGGAAAATCTTTGGTTCCGACCTTGTCGAAGCGCGGAACACTAATCTTAGGAAACTTTTGTGCATTGAGCTTACGGGCCGGCTTGGCACCCACCTCGCCAGGGCCTTTTTTGAAGAAGAAGCCGCCCTTGGCCTCTACACTGCCCATCAGGGAATTGAGAATCATCATGGAGCGGCGCAGGTAAATCTCAAAGGGATGGCTAGCGCCCCGATAACCAAAATGAAAAATAACCGAAGGTTTGTCCTTGCTCACCTCCCGCGCCAGATCAATGATCGCTTGCGCCGGAATACCGGTCTCTTTTTCAGCCCATTGCGGCGTGTACGAATGAACGAAGTCCTGTAGCTCGGATAAACCCAGGACCCATTTGTCCACATATTCGGCGTCATATAATCTTTCGCTGAGGATCACATGAATGAGGGCGTAGTTGAGCGCCAGATCGGTACCCGGACGAATCATGAAATACTTGTGGGCCTTGGTCGCCGTAACGCTCACGCGTGGATCGATGTAAGTAAGCTTGGCGCCCTTCTCTAAAGCCTTGGTCAGGGCATTCACAGGCTTTACCTCGATGGACTCAAAAAAATTGCGGCCATACATAACAATGTGTTTGGTATTACCATAGTCCATGCTCATCTGCGCGTCGGTATAGCCAAAAAGTGAGCGGCAGGCCGTATTGACCGAACCTTTACAGATGGCATCATGCGTAAAATTATTTGGAGATTTGATGGCACCCAGAAAGGTCTTGGTCACAGGTGTGGAAAGCTGAGTACGTTCTCCGATGACGAGACTGTGACCCCCATGCTCATCAATGATGGGTTTCAACTTGCCGGCCACATAATCAAGGGCCTCATCCCAGCTGGCTTTTTTCCACTGACCGGAACCGCGCTCACCCGTTCTGATCATAGGGTATTTTAGACGTTGATCGTCATAGAGCGTTGCGACACCTGCACTGCCGCGCGGACACAGGCTTCCCTCCATGTTGGCAACATGAGGGTTGCCCTCGATGAATTTGACCTGGCCGTCTTTAACCGTTACCTTAATAGGGCACCGTATCGAGCACATAAAACATATACTGTAGACTTCCTTTTCCATAGCTTACCTCCATTATAAGTGTGAGAATTAATAAAATCCGTTTCAGAATTGCAAAATTTATTGAGCGGATCAGAGGTCAAAGATAGATTTTACCAGAATCTGTCTCTAATTCACCCGCGAAGCAATAATCATACCAGTGGACAGAGGAAGAAGGTCCCCGGATTCTTTATCGGTTTTTTGGCTAAATTATTAATATTTTAAATAAGTTAAATTTATTTACTTCAATTAATATTTTGGTATAACTGACCGTTAAATAGATGATCAGAATATAATATGAATAAATTTTATTGCAGTGAATTAATTTTATTTCAATTATGTATCTAATTAAAATTAATAGAAATCCTTCCTATAACAGTCGAACACAATTTTTCTGATACCAATAAAAACGTCATATCCAGTCATCGACAATGTCTTTTCAATTCTTTATCCCCAGATTGGAAAGATCCGTATCATATTGATTTTAAAAAATAAACTTTATCATATGCCCGGTTTGCCCGGTTTAATAAGGCATCTAAATTATCAGTGGCATATAGCTTGCTTATCCCGTATTAGAATGTGCCAAAGGAGGCGCAATCTAAAGCAAAAAACACCATTTGAACCTATTTGTTTGGCTGATAAGATCGATGCTTCAAATGACGAATACAGTAATTTTTCTAAAAGAACGAGGCGATCTGGTTAGCAAATTTGCATATTCTATCTTCGCGGGTGTAATTGGCTCAATTCTTCTGGCTGCATTCTTAACCTTATTTTTCGATATATTTGGTGTTGTAAAATTCATACCGTGGATTATCGCTTTTAACACCGCCATGACAGGATATTCATTGCTGGACAAAACCCGAGATACCTTGCAGCGCAAACATTTCTCTTCGATTTGTGCGGGGATGATAAATGTCTTCATTGCCTGCGGGATTTTGATCTTGATGTCTGTCTATTTTCTGGGCGAAAACATATTTCGCATATGGGATTTTATATTTTTTTTAATCATTGGCATCGTTTGCAGTGAACTGGGCGCATTGTTGGCAATTAAATATTTTAAATTAGGAAATTAAAGCAAGAGGTTTATTTACGGAAAGGAGGATAATTCGGAAGTATAAAGAAATTTTGCAACCACAACCTAAAGGAGGAGGAGATGAAAAGAAAAATACCCTTATTTAGTCTATTCCTTTTCGCAATTGCTATTGCGCTGGTGCTTCCCACCGGCGCCTTAGCAGCCGCCAAATTATCAGCAGCGGAATATAGTGCCGGAGATACGGTTACCATAGAGGGTGAAATCACGCCGGGTCAAGAGCTCTATCTTGCGGTAGCCTCTCAACTGGCGTTTGCTCCCAAAGACACGAACGGCCCACATGAGGTAAAGCGGTTCAAAAAAGATGGAAACAAATTCGGTTTTAACGATGAAACGCAGGTGCCCGTGCTTTACTACATGTTGACGACCGCCCCGGATAAGTTCGGCAAGACGGCCAAAAAGAAATTTGGCGGGCCATCTTTCATGAGCGGGATTTATTCGACCACGATGTTTAAGCTGGCAAAGTTTGATGAAATTGATGCGAACGCCAAAGCCATGCTGGGGCCCCTAAAGACCGAGGAGCAGTGGAGTTTCTTCAAATACCTGCACGAAAATAGTTTTGGCATCAATACGGTCGTTAAAGAAGGATCGATGCGAGGTAAGATTGTCATTTTTTCTCGCAGCGTTATGGGTGACTATGAAACAAACAAGTCCTACTGGGATAAAGGTACTGCCATCAAATTGGACAAGGCCACCGGAAAATTTAGCGCCTCGTTTAAGACATTCCGGCATACACCACCGAATACCAAGTTTGATGTTCTGGTCAATGGTGCCAAGATCGGAGATTTCAGCGTAAAAGGCAAAGGCTTTTGGCTGAGCAGGGGGTTCCGCTATATGAATCCGTTGTGGATTATCATCGGGGCCATTATTGTGGGTACCTTCTTCACTCTGATCGGTGCCGCCGGCGGGATGCTTATGGCGGCCTTCCAGGTCATGATTGTCAAAACTGCGGGGCCCATTGGCATCAATGCCGCCAACGTGCTGCGCTCATCGAACATGGCCCTGACGTTATTCGCTCCGCTGGGTTCTTTCTACCGCTATGCCGTTGTTGAAAGGCGGGTGGCCTGGCCGGTGGGTATCTCCTTTGGCGTGGGGATCTTCATCGGTTCCATCTGGCTGGGAACCTACGTGGTTCAGTTTCTGCCCATGGCATCCTACAAGGAATGGCTGGCGGTTCTGGTGGTGCTTATGGGTATCCGGACCCTCTATGAACTGACGCCCAAGGTCATGGAAAAAAGGAAAAGCATCAAGGCCATGGTGAAAAAGTTTAACGAAGAGGTCGCCGCCGCTAAAGCTGAAGGCCGTTCAGCTGAAATGGGCAAAATCGAACCGGTCAAAACCGGTATCTTCGATTATAAGTTCAAATTCTGGGGCGAAGAGTTCACCATCAATCCGCTGCTTTTTGGTTTTTGCGGCATTGTCATTGGTATTGTCTCCAGATGCTTTGGTATCGGCGGCGGCTTTTTGCTGGTGCCGACCATGACCACCCTGGGAGGCCTGCCCATGTATGTGGCGGTACCCATTTCGCTGATCGGGACTTCCTTCAGCAGTATCGGTTCGTTTATCGGCTATATGGCGAATAAATATTGGCCTGATTTATGGATCATGATTGCCATTATCATTGGCGGCTTTGCTGGAGGGATGCTCGGCAGTCGTATGCAGAAGCTTTTTAGCGAGAAGGTTCTGAAGTGGACCCTGGCGATTGTCTTCTTCTTCCTGTTCTTCCGCTTCTTCAAAATCGAGATCTGGATATAATACCCAAATAAAAACAGGGGAAGGACACCCGTCCTTCCCCTCCCTCAAAGAGCGCGAGGTTAACTTTTGCTGGAAGAATTTTTAGATAGTTTGTGGTTTAAAACCGTTGATTTAGTCCATCACCTTAAAAATTTACTTGATGGTATTTTCGCCCCCTTCAATTCCTTGGGTCCAGCCGTTGCCATATTCACGATCGCCTTGATTACAGTTTTCATCGCAAAATTTTTGACCAAGACAATCAAGACAAAACGTTACCAAGCGTTGAAAAAGAAGTTTCTTTACTGGCAAAATTTGCGACAAGAGGCACTCAAATGTGAAGATCCAGACAAATCCAAACGACTTGCCCGAAATATAGACCAGGCTAAACTCAATAAGGTCTATTATGATTACTTTCTTGAGGGATTTTTAATCAGTCTGGTAACAAAGTATCTGCCCATTTTTTCCTTTTTAGCCTATGTTAATGAGGCTTACAAACCCGATAACATGGTGATGCGCTTTGGCAGGGATTACATATTTAAGTTTGAAAACGTAACCGAACAGCCGATTATTGTCGGAGCTGTTTTTTGGTTTATAATCTCCATCCTGTTGGTTTATTTGGGTTGGTTTATCATCAAAAAAATGTACAAAAAGCATATGATTCCCAAAAAACAACCCATCTAATCCACCCCTTACAGAATATAAAGAAGAACTCTCCCGAGAACTCCAACGCGTCCAACAGCATATCACCCAGTTAAAAAACGAACAATCAGATTATCCGCCCTTATTTTCTCCACCCGGAAATCTTTCTGATTCATGATGCAAACGGCACGATCCAGGATACTTGCATCTTGTATCTGATACATGATACGAACAGTTTACCCGGGTAACGAGGTCCCCCGTAAAAACGCTAAGGTGGCAAAAAGGGATGGAGGGTTTCTTAAAATGATAAAAAATAAAGCCCATCTAACGGTTATTTTTCCAACAGCCTTCTTATGGGCGTTTTTTCTCCCGGCGCATGTATTGGCGACCCAGGGTCATGGCGGCATAGAGGGCGTCTATGCCCACCAATTCGCCCACATTTTTTTCATCGTTTCCATGGGCAGTCTGATATATTGGCTAAGGCAAAGAGGGCTTGTGCGAGAGAGCGGCTGGAAATATATTCAATATTCAGCCCTTTTTTTCATCCTGTGGAATCTCGATACGATGACGATTCATTTTCTTGATGACCAATTCGATATCATACAGATTGAAAGAATAGGGTCCTGGCAAATTCAAATCAATGATCTTTTTAACAACGATCATCTTAAAATATTATACTATTTTGCTAAGCTGGACCATCTGTTTTGTGTACCGGCCATTTTTTTTCTTTATATTGGGTTAAAGCGCCTTTTAAAGGAATCCAGGATTGACGCCCCCGGGGAGAGGCCGTCATGATTCTTTCCTCAGTACCCATATTTTTTATTGATATTCTTGGCTCGATCCTGATGATTATCCTTTCTTTCCTATGCCTTCTGCTGGCTCATGAGCTCAGAAGTCGCGATCGGGACAATGTCATGGGCACTTATCTTTTATGGGTTTGTTTCGGGTTGACCGGCTTTGCGATGTCCCGATCCGTGGGGCATATTCTCAAACAGGTCCTTTTAATGTCCGGGCAACCAGAGGTGTGGGACTCGATCCGTCCCTATAGCGGAGCGATCAATTCTTTAATGTTTGTGCTCGTTGGCTCAGTCACGCTTTTCTTTGAGCGCATCTGGGAGGTATATCAACAAATATCAAAGGATAAAAAAGCGCTGCAGCTTGCTCACGAAAAGCTGATTTTTCTGAATCAAAATCTCGAGCAGCTGGTAGCAGAAAGAACAGAAGAGTTGGCCCTATCGGAACACAAGTATCGCCGAATTTTTGAAGTTTCAAAAGACATGATTCTGGTTGCCAAAAAAGACGGTCTGCTTGTGGATCTCAATCCGGTTGGCAAGAATATATTGGGCTACCCGGAATCTGATGTATCTATAGATGGCAGAAGGTTCCAGGAATTCTTCTCCCATCAATCATATTGGAATCAAATTATGCATACCATTGAGGCGCAAGGCTTTATTTCGAACTTCGAAGCAGACTTGAAACATAGAACCGGCGTGACAATAAGAGCATTGATCAGCGGCAGCCTGGATAAAGGACCATTAGAGGAGGAAGACACCATCCACTTCCTGGTAAAGGATATCGAGCAAAGAAGGTTAATGGAAAAACAGATGACCCGGGCAGAAAAACTGGCCTCCATTGGGCAGCTTTCTGCCGGCATTGCCCATGAGATTAATAATCCTTTAGGCATTATCCTGGGTTATACTCAGCTTCTGTTAAAAAATGAAGGCACAGAAGAAGAACGACAGGATGATTTGAGGACCATTGTAAAACACGCTAGGAGCTGTAAATCAATTGTGGAAGACCTCCTCAATTTTGCCAGAGAGCCGGAGCCTAAAAAATCATTTATCGAAATTCATGGCGTCATCGACGAGGTTTTGAATTTTATGCAGTATCATTCTGACTTGGGCGCATCTCAAATCGTCAGTGAATTTGATTCCCGGGTGCCCCCCATAGAGTTAGATGAGAAACAAATAAAACAGGTATTTATTAATCTAATTATGAACGCGCAGCACGCTGTTGGTAATAATGGAAGCATAAAAGTAATTACGAAATTTTCTTCCGCTGATAAAGAACTCTTCATCAAAGTAATAGACACCGGATATGGAATTGAAAAAAAGAATTTATCGCGGATTTTTGATCCTTTTTTTACGACAAAGCCCACTGGCGAAGGGACCGGTTTGGGTCTATCAGTGAGCTATGGCATCATAAAAAATCATGGCGGCGATATATCTGTGGAAAGTGAACCGGGCAAAGGTTCCACATTTACGATCACTTTGCCCGTTATTTCAACGGATAAGGGGAATATTCGATGAAAAGATCGCTTTTGGTTGTAGATGATGAACTGGACATGCTTCAGCTGCTTAAGCGAAGTCTTGAGCCTGACCTGAACTGCAGGGTGGAAACGGCTTCTTCCGGAGAAATGGCGCTGCAGACGCTCGCAGACAGAGCGTTTGATCTGGTTTTAGCGGATATAAAGATGCCCGGTATGGATGGATTGAAACTTCTTGATTTAATAAAAAAAGACACTCCGGACCTCACCGTGGTAATGACAACTGCTTACGGTCACATCGAGATGGCTGTTGAAGCCATGCGAAGAGGCGCCTATGATTTTATCACCAAGCCATTTGACCATGAAGCACTTGTGCTGCGAATAGAAAAAGCATTTGAAAGAAGCCGTCTGCTAAAGGAAAATATAAGGCTCCAGCAGGTGTGCTTGGATGATGTATTTCAAGATCTGGTCGGCAAAAGTTCAAAAATGCAGCGGATATATGAAACCA
>JASFGM010000011.1:0-14602 GCA_050123755.1 Desulfobacterales bacterium | reverse complement strand
ATAGATGATTTCCGATTCCCGGAACGCTTTTCAGACAAAACCAAGATAAAAGTTTATCCATCTCATATATGGGCGTTCACGGTTCAGGGTTCAGCGTTCAAGGTTGCTTTCTCTCATTAACGTTCAAAGGTTCAGGGTTCAGCGTTCAAGGTTGTCCGAACCCTGAACCTTTGAACCCTGAACCCCTGAACCCTTGAACACTTACTCTTTTGTTTTAGGTCTCAATACTTTAATGGCGCTTCATCTACGGCGACTGAAATACTGAGTGTTACTTCTTGCTGCGGCCCTGCCAGATTAGCAATATCGGGCTTGCCACATAAATCGATGAATAGGTTCCGACCAGAACACCGATAATTAAGGCGAAAGCAAAGTCGTGGATGATGCCGCCGCCGAGAACGAAAAGCGTCACCACGACAATCAACGTCGTCAGTGAAGTCAAAATCGTTCTGCTCAGCGTTTCGTTAATGCTTCGGTTGATGATAAATTCCAAAGGCTTTTTGTGATGTTTTCGTGTGTTTTCCCGGATGCGGTCAAATATTATGATGGTATCGTTTAATGAATATCCAATAATCGTCAGCAATGCGGCAATGATTGGAAGCGTAAATTCTTTGTCGAATATGGAAAAAATACCCACCGTTATAATGACATCATGCATTAAGGCAACAATGGCACCCATGGCAAATTTTAACTCCAGAAACCAGAAAACAACCAAAGAAACCATCAAAGCCGCACCGATCAAATATGGGATACTCACATTAAATAGGTTGAAGATGTAAACCGCTCCAATAAGTGCAGAAGCGACCACCCCGCTCAGGATCCATTTAAGCTCAAATCGGCCTGAGATGTAAATCGTTATAAAGAGCAGCGCATAAAACATGGCAAACAACGCCTTTTTCTTCAAGTCTTCGCCGACCTGGGGACCGACCATTTCGACCCGGCGGATTTCCACCTGATCGCCGGCAGATGATTCCAGCGCCTTTTTAATATCGGTTGTAAACCCCTCGCCGCTGCCATAGGTGCTTTCGGTTCGAATCAAAAATTCATTATCCGCTTTTTCGCCAAACTGTTGCACGGATGATTTGCCCAGGCCCACTGATTCGAGTCCGGATTTGACATCATCTATCCGTGCGGCTGATGTGAATTTTATCTGTATGAGGGTGCCGCCGGCAAAGTCAATGCCCAACCTGGGGCCCCTGTGAATGATTAGCGACACAAAGCTAATGGCGATAAACGCAATCGATAAATAAAAGGCGATATTTTTTATGCCGATAAAATTGATGTTGGTTTCTGTTTTTATAAACCGCATGGCGTATGCCCCTATATGCTGAGCGCTTTAACTTTGCGCCCCATGAGTATGTAATCAAAAATAAGGCGTGACATCACCAGGGACGTAAATAGGCTGGCAATCACTCCCAGACTTAGAGTTACCGCAAACCCTTTGATTGCTCCGGTTCCGAACTGAAACAGCACCACGGCGGCTATCAGGGTCGTGACATTGGCATCCAGAATGGTCAATGTGGCGCGATCATAGCCGGCGTCGATTGCGGCACGCGGCGTGCGCCCCAATGTCAGTTCCTCCCGAATGCGTTCAAAAATAATGACGTTCGCATCGACCGCCATACCAATCGTTAGAATAATTCCAGCGATTCCTGGAAGCGTCAAAGTGGCCTTAAATCCGGCCAAACCTCCGGCAATTAGGATGATGTTCAATATGAGAGCCAGATCGGCAATCACGCCGGAACCCTTGTAGTAGACGATCATAAACAAAACTACCAGGATTCCCCCGATGCACATGGAGATAAGACCTTTTCGGATAGAGTCTGCACCGAGAGAGGGCCCAACGGTACGCTCTTCCAGGATGTTGACCGGTGCCGGCAGAGCGCCCGCGCGCAGAACGATGGCGAGATCCTTGGCTTCTTCCAGGGTGAAGTTGCCGGTAATACGGGCTTGCCCGCCGGCTATCTTTTCCTGAATTACAGGAGCCGATGCAACGGTATCATCCAGTACGATCGCCAGCCGTTTGTTTACGTTATCGCCGGTGATGCGTTCAAAAACCCGCGCACCTTTTTTGTCAAAATTAATGGACACAAAAGGTATGTTGAACTGGTCAAAATCGACGCGTGCATTGGTCAGACTTGCACCGGTTAAAAGGGTGCGCCTTTTTAAAAGAAAAGGTATATTTGAGGTTTTTCCGCTTTCAGCGTCCTCTTCAACCCGATAAAGAACTTCTCTTCCGGCCGGAACATTGCCCTGCACAGCGGCATTGACATCCCGGGTGTCATCCACCAGTTTGAACTCTAAAAGTGCCGTTCGGCCGATCAAGTCTTTGGCGCGATCGGTATCTTTAATTCCGGGTAGCTGGATTAACATTCGTTTTTCACCCTGGCGCCGGATATCGGGTTCGGCGACGCCGAACTGGTCGATGCGATTGCGGATCGTTTCCAGCGCCTGGTCGACCGCCAGCTTTTCAACCTGGTCGGATTCTTCTTTGGTAAGCTCCATAATTACAGTTGTGACGCCATTTTCGGTCTTTTGCGAGCGCTTTAGAAAATCGAAGTTTTCTTTTAAGAGTTCATTAAATTTATCGCGGATTTCCGGATCATTAATCGTAGCGGCGATTTTAGTTCCATCGATTCGATCCAGGGAGACTTTGCGTATCCGCTCTTTTTTGAGCTGCTCAAGGACTTCCTGTGAAATACGTTCAACCTGGCCTTCCACGGCTTTGGCGGTATCCACTTCCAAAATCAGGTGCATTCCACCCTGAAGATCCAGCCCGAGGTTAATCTGATTGTGCGGCCACAGTCCCGGTTGAAATGTCGGTAGGACATAAATAATTGCCGTCACAATCACTCCAAAAACTAAAATCAGTTTCCATGAGAAGTTTTTCAATGGTGTATTCCCTTTTCTATAGCGCTATTTGATAGATGATTAGCGGCATAAACGCTTGTACGGTTGTAGAAAAAAACGTTTGAATACCGGAACGCTTTTTTGACAACCACTATATCTCCAAATAGACAAATGGTTGAACGCTTAAACAGCCATTCCATCGAACCGTTTAATCAATCAACCATTTTACAAGCCATAAATCGAATTCGAATTGAATCCACTGTGGATTGTTTTCAGCTACTTTTTTTCCGGTTGGGGCTGAGAAGCCGGCTGGATCATACCCGCTACGCTGGAACGGCCAACCTTTACCCGGACCTTGTCTGCTATTTCTAAGGTTAATGTTGTATCGTCTAATCCCGTTATACGGCCGTGTAATCCACCGCTGGTCATAATACGGTCACCCTTTTTCAGGTTACCTATCATATTGCGTTGTTCTTTTTGTCTTTTTTGCTGGGGCCGGATCAGCAGGAAATAAAAAATGACGAACATCAAGATGATCGGGATAAACCCGCTAAATCCCGCAGCACCTTCTCCGCCGCCGCCACCCATTGCATATGCGATATCGATCAAAATATTACCTCCTTATGTTAGAATACATGAAATTCAGATATTATGCCCATCGAATATTTATACCGCTAAATACGTAAACACGGTTTCGGATAAAAATGGCGCTCATATACAGCAATATATAAGTAGTGTCAACCTTGAACTTGGGAACGCGTATAATTGGATGTTTTTAAACCGGGTGCTTTGCACACGGTTATACGATTGCACGGTTACACGGTTCCAGTGTGACCCTTGCACCGATTAAGGCACCCGCTCTAGGAATGGTCGCTGACGCATTAATCGTTATATGTAATTTTACTTTCGCCCGGGGTCATTGACTGGGCACCTTCTATCTCGACGCTGAGGGCGCGGCGTTCCTCCAGTTCGGCAATTTCTTTGCGCTTTTTATTTAAAAGATAATCCGCTACATCAACCGGTACAACCCCCTTAACCGATGTGACTCCCGGCTTGAGGGTTTCAAGACTGAGTTTTCTAAGAAACCCCACTGCCAGGGTTTCGGTGGAGGCGACCAATCCTTTGCCCTGGCAATACCGGCAGGGGTGATAACTGCCGAATTCAATTGAAGGCCGGATTCGTTGGCGGGACATTTCCAATAAACCGAATCGTGAAATTTTCCCTACTTTCGTTTTGGCTTTGTCTTCACTGACACAGCTGCGCAGTCGGCGTTCAACTGTTGAACGATTTTTGGGTTCTTGCATGTCAATGAAATCGATGACAATCAGACCGCCCAGGTCTCTTAGACGAAGCTGACGGCCAGCTTCTTCAGCCGCTTCGAGATTGGTCAGGAATGCGGTCTTTTCGATGGATCTTTCGTGAGTGGATTTACCCGAGTTTACATCGATGGATACCAGAGCTTCGGTTTGTTCAATGACAATGGATCCTCCCGATTTTAAAGTGACACGA
The DNA here is from genome assembly GCA_050123755.1 of Desulfobacterales bacterium. GTDB lineage: Bacteria > Desulfobacterota > Desulfobacteria > Desulfobacterales > JAHEIW01 > JAHEIW01. The sequence continues at coordinate 10,246 of JASFGM010000011.1, read as the reverse complement.
CTTTCGAATATCGGCGCAATTTGGTTTTCGATCTCAAATTTGGTAAATATCGGTTTGACGCCCTTGTATAACTTGACGATTTTGTGATGCTTGCGGGAAATAATTTTGATAAATTTCCTTACCTCTTGGTAAACAGCCGGATCATCGATGAGAATCTCGTTGACGTCGGGCGTAAAATAATCCCGGATTGACCGTAAAACGAGGTCTCTTTCCCTGTAAAGCAGCGCAGGAGCCGGCTCCTTCATTACGCTTTCTTTGATCGTTTTCCAAAGTCGCAGAAGGTATTTTAAATCGCGTGATAAAAGGGTTTTGGTGCTATTAATACCGACGGTTCGGACAATCAGGCCGAATCCTTCCGGAGGCTTTAATTTATCTACCAGATCTTTCAATCGATCGCGTTCCTGTTCATCTTCAATCTTGCGGGAAATTCCCAGTTTATCGCTTCCCGGCATGAGAACAAGGTGCCTGCCCGCCAATGATATGTAAGTTGTCAGCATGGCGCCTTTTCTCATAAACGGCTCTTTGGTGACCTGCACCATGACTTCCTGCCCGCGCTTAACGATCTTTTCGATTGAATGATTTCCACCTTGACTGTCCTGATAATAGTCGCTGTGAATTTCAGGTCTTTGTAAAAACCCGTGTCGTTCGGCACCGTAGTCGACAAAAACCGCCTGGAGGCTTGGTTCGATTCGCGCGATGACGCCTTTATAGATATTGCCCTGGGTTATTTCGCGGGCCGCACTTTCAATATAAAATTCTTCCAGCTTGTTCGCTTTTACTTTGGCGACCCGGCATTCTTCCGGGTCAATAGCGTTTATAAGAATCTTTATACTCATGAAGGTTTAACCTTGAGATTTGCGGATGGGTTGACTATTAAATGCGTTCTTTCATCACCGACGCCGATTTCCAACTGTTAGCATCTCGAAATTTCAATAACAAGTCAAACGATTTCTTAGTTCAAAATCTAACGGCCCTTAGGTCACTGGCCTCACAAAGAGGATATGGGGCCTTAGATAACCAGAACGAGGACGACGACGAGCACGGGTACGAGGCGGAGGAACCTTGCATAACACTCCTCCTCGTCCTCGTACGCCTCCTCTTCCTCGATACTGGAATTTTTGAGAGACTAAATTGCGAATCGGTTACGCCGCTGTGTGTGTTGACTGACAGCCTTGCTATTGTTATCATTTTGTGGCATTGAAAAAATACGCAGAAATTTTTCCCTGAGGTTCGGAGATGAGCTTCGGGGAAGTTTTATTTAGTCAACTAGAACCAAGGCAGGTAGCTGTGATGGACGCGAAATACGATCCGAAAAAAATTGAGCCCAAATGGCAGAAGTACTGGGAGTCAACCAAACTGTTCAAGGTTCAGGAAGATCGGACTCAGAAAAAATATTATCTCCTAGAGATGTTTCCGTATCCTTCCGGCAATATTCATATGGGGCATGTCCGAAACTATACCATTGGTGATGTTGTCGCCCGATACAAGCGCATGCGCGGATTCAATGTGTTGCACCCCATGGGCTGGGATGCCTTTGGCATGCCGGCAGAAAACGCCGCCATTGCCAACAACACCCATCCGGCCAAATGGACCTATGCCAACATTGACGCCATGCGTTCCCAGCTGAAACAGCTGGGTTTTTCCTACGACTGGGATAGAGAAATAGCAACTTGCGCACCGGAATACTATCGATGGGAACAGTGGCTTTTTCTCAAGATGTACGCCAAAGAAATAGCCTATCGCAAGGAATCATTTGTGAACTGGTGTGAAGCCTGTCAGACGGTTCTGGCGAATGAGCAGGTCGAAGCCGGTCTATGCTGGCGCTGCGGCCAGCAGGTTCGCCAAAAAAAACTGTGGCAATGGTTTTTCAAAACAACGGCTTATGCGGATGACCTGCTGATGCATTCTGATCAGTTGCCCGGATGGCCGGAAAAAGTAACCACGATGCAGAAAAACTGGATCGGAAAAAGCGTCGGGGCTGAGATTCGGTTTGCGGTTGAAAACCAAGATGTCGTCATTCCGGTATTTACGACCCGCCACGATACGGTTTTCGGTGCAACCTTTATGTGCCTGGCTCCGGAACATCCGCTGACGCTTCAGCTTTCGCGGGGTACGCCTCAGGAAAACCAAGTGGTGGCGTTTGTCGATAAGATGTTAATGCTGGATCGATCGGATAGGGCTGTGGAAGAATATGAAAAGGAAGGTGTCTTTCTCGGTGCCAACTGCATTAATCCCTTAAGCGGCAAACCCATCCCGATTTATACGGCCAACTTTGCCCTCATGGAATACGGAACCGGTGCCGTGATGGCTGTGCCGGCCCATGATCAGCGCGATTTTGATTTTGCCAAGAAATATGGTCTGGACATCATCGTCGTTGTAAAACCTGAAGATGAAGATCTGGAGTCTGAAAGTCTCACGGAGGCCTATGTGGGGCCGGGTATCATGGTTAATTCCGGTGATTTCAACGGAATGGAAAATAAAAAAGCAATGGAGGCGATTGCTGCGTTTCTGGAAAAAAATAACCTGGGACAAGCGGAGGTTAGCTATCGGTTGCGGGATTGGGGCATTTCAAGGCAAAGATACTGGGGAGCGCCGATTCCCATAATCCATTGCGATCATTGTGGAATTGTACCCGTTCCGGAATCAGAACTTCCGGTAGTCCTGCCTGAAGATGTCGAAATGCTGGAAGGCGGCAGGTCACCACTGCCTCAGCTGGATTCGTTTGTGCAGGTGAAATGTCCCGAATGCGGCGATCCGTCAGCACGTCGGGAGACGGACACCATGGATACATTTGTTGAATCATCCTGGTATTTTGACAGATATTGCAGCCCGCAATTTGATAAAGGCATGTTTGACCCGGAGGCGGTAGATTACTGGATGCCGGTTGATCAGTATATCGGCGGCGTTGAGCATGCCATTTTGCACCTGCTCTATTCACGCTATTATACCCGTGTCCTAAACGATCAGGGTTTGGTCAAGTTCAAAGAACCTTTCACGCGGTTGTTAACCCAGGGGATGGTTTGCAAAGAAACGGCTTCGTGCCCCAAACACGGGCATCTGCTCCCCGATGAAGTAAAGGTTGTAGACGGAAATCGTTTTTGTGTTCATTGTGATGCGCCGGTGACTCTGGGACGCGTGGAAAAAATGTCCAAATCCAAAAAGAATGTCATCGATCCCAATATTCTTTTGGAAAAATATGGCGCCGATACAACACGGTTTTTTTGCCTGTTTGCCGCGCCGCCCGAACGGGATCTTGAATGGAGCGAGCAGGGTGTTGAAGGCGGGTATCGGTTTTTAAACAGAGTGTGGCGGTTGGCGACAGAATGGATGGATCAGGTAAAAGATATCTCTGCGTTTGACGGCAGCCCCGCCGCGTTGGAGGGTGCCATACGCGAGCTCTATAAAAAAACACATCAAACCATAATGAAGGTTACGCGCGATATTGAGGATCGGTACCACTTTAATACGGCGATAAGCGCCATTATGGAACTTTTTAATACGATGTCCGACATCAAGAGGGCTAAAAACAATGCGCAACAGGCGCGTGTGATGCGGTTTGCCCTGGAAACGCTTTCACTGTTGTTATCTCCGATCGTGCCCCATTTCGCCGAAGAGTTGTGGGAGATGCTCGGCAATACCTCCAGCGTTCTGCTTGTGAAATGGCCGTCTTTTCTGGACGAGGCCTTAGAAAAGGATGAACTTGTAATTGTTATACAGGTAAACGGCAAATTGAGAAGCAAATTCTCTGTGGATCCCGATGTCGCAGAAGAAACCATCAAACAGATGGCGCTGGATGATGAGCGCGCCCAGAAATTTACGAACGGCAAAGAGATAAAGAAGGTTATTTATGTGAAGGGCAAGCTGGTCAATATTGTTGTCTAAAATTCAGGTGTCTGGTGTCAAGTACCTGGTGTCAGGTGTCAGGTTTCAGGTGTCAGCAAACAAATGACGGGGGACAGAAAACAACTACTTTGTTTCTTCTGTCGTTTGTGTTCTGTGCTCTGCTCTCTGTATCATCCTGACACCTGAACACTGAAACCTGACACCTTTTGATTCCTGACACCTGAACGCAGAAACCTGAAATTAGGGAGATGGGTTTGAACAAAAGCAAGTGCAGCGTAATAATCGTTTTAATCGCGTTGCTGTGTTATGCGTGCGGGTACCGGTTTGGGAGGGAGAGCGGATTTCCGGGCGATAGCGATCGTCTTTTTGTAAAACTTTTAGAAAATCGGACGCAGGAGACAGGGGTTGAAAGCATTGTTACGGCTGCGCTTCTATCAGAACTCACCTTGCGCAAAACCCATGGTCTGGCCAGTGGCATTGATGATGCCGATGTTGTCTTGAGTGGCGAGGTAGAAGAGGTCGCCATTAGAACGATTTCCACCCGAAATAAAGATACAGCCGGTGAGAGACGGGTTACGGTTTCGGTTGATTTGGAATTAAAAAAACAGGACGGCAGCGTTGTTTGGGCAGCGAACGGGTTTACCGACGACGAAGGGTATATCGTCGATGCGGACAAGCAACGCACGGATCAAAACAGACGGGATGCAATTCGGGTGCTTTCGCAACGAATTGCAGAAAGAGCCGTTAATCGGATGAGCGATGATTTCTAGAACCCATCTCCCGTTAGGTTCAAAGGTTCAGGGTTCAAGGTTCAAGCTTGTCTTAACCCAGAACCTAACGGGAGATGGGTTCTAAAAAATGGTAATGGCATTTACCAATTTTGAAAGGCGCGATATCTTTCGGGCGGCTGTTTTCTTGTGAATAACACCTTTTTTGGCCGCTTTGTCAATTAACGATTGAGCCGTATTCAATTTGGCCAATGCTGCTTCTTTCGACGCTTCACCAGATGACAACCGAACATTCTTGGTTACGTGTTTTATTCTGGTTTTTACCGCTTTGTTACGCAGCCGCCGTTTCTCGTTTTGGCGTGCGCGTTTTTCTGCTGATCTATGATTTGCCAACGGGATCCACTCCTTGTTTAAAATTATTATAAACTATTATACATACTGAACCCAAATTATGATGTCAATAATTTTTTCCGGATAATATGAAAGAAAATTCCCGAGTAATGAAAGCGGCCGGAGTCGTTGGGGCGGCTACGTTATTAAGCCGGATCCTGGGCTATATTCGCGATGCGGTCATTGCCTGGTATTTTGGTGCCGGTCACAGTTCCGATGCGTTTATTGCCGCTTTCAGGATTCCGAATCTATTAAGGAAACTTTTTGGGGAAGGTGCAATTGGTAATGCGTTTATACCGGTGCTGACGGATTATCTTACAGAAGATGGGAAAGATGAAGGCTTGCACCTCGCCCGGTCAGCCCTGTTCGTCATGTCCATCCTGCTAGTGGTGCTTTCCATTTTCGGCATCTTGCTGGCCCCCCTGATCGTAAAGGTAATCGCACCCGGATTTTCTGACTCTCCGGGTAAAATCCCCCTCACCATTACCCTTACGCGTATTATGTTTCCTTACATTTTCTTTATCGGTTTGGTGGCTTTATGTATGGGGATTCTAAATGTTTTTGGGCATTTTGCGGCTCCCGCCCTAGCTCCGGTTTTGCTAAATCTGGCGATGATTTGTTCCGTTATTTTCATATGTCCGTATTTGGCGAATCCCGTCATGGGACTTGCCATCGGGGTGATATTGGGGGGTGTTCTTCAACTTGGGCTTCAGCTGCCCTTTATGATTCGAAAAGGACTCATCCTGCGACCCAAAGGCAAATTTTTCCATCCCGGATTAAAGAAAATTGGCGCACTCATGCCTCCCATAATTTTGGGCGGAGCCGTTTATCAGGTGAATGTTCTGGTCGGTGGTCTCCTGGGGTCTTTGTTGAAGGAAGGCAGCGTAAGCTATCTATATTTTGCCGACCGCCTGGTTCAGTTTCCACTCGGCATATTTGCCATCGCTGCGGCTACCGCTGTTTTGCCGAGTCTATCGCGGCAGGCAGCCCGCAATGATCTTGACGCTCTCAAAGATACCTTTGGCTATGCTGTAAGGTTAATTATATTTCTGACGATCCCTTCGATGTTGGGTTTAATCATCTTAAGAGAGCCAATTGTGGCCCTGTTGTTTCAACGCGGTGAATTCAGTTCGCTTGCAACTCAGTTGACTGCTCAGGCGCTTTTATATTATGCTATGGGTCTAGGGGCGTTTTCGGCGGTCAAAATCGTTGCCGCCACCTTTTTTGCCCTAAAAGATACCCGCACGCCAATGATCATGGCGGTTATCTCTATAGTGGCCAATATTGTGCTCGGCATTATTTTGATGCGACCGCTGGCGCACGGAGGACTTGCCCTGGCAACGTCGCTTGCTTCGATTTTGAACCTCGGGCTGCTGGTTCATGCGTTGCGCTCAAAGCTTGGATCCCTGGGGTGGAGAAGCATCATGCGATCTGCTTACAGGACATTGTTAAGTGCGGGATTTATGGGGGTTGTTGTCTGGGGTGGCGTGTTTGTTTTTATTCCGCCTGAAGGCGGAGAGGTTATGGATCTGCTGCCGGGATTGATTGGATGTATTCTTACCGGATTGATCATTTACGGTACATGTTCTTATTTAATGAAAAGTCCTGAATTGCTAAGTGTTGTAGCTGAAGTTAAAAAGGGCCTAAGCAAAAAATGACAAGAACGCAAGGCATCTTCCTATCCATCACTGTTGTGCTAATGTTTTCACTATTCTTTTTCATTATATTCGGTGAACATGGCTTTCTGGATTTAAATACTTTAAAAAAAGAAAGGGATCAGCTGGCTGAAAAAAATGAGCAGCTATCCCATCAAAATCTTTCTCTGAGTGTCGAAATCGATCGCTTGAAGCATGATCCCAAATATATTGAAAATATCGCACGACAGGAACTGGGCATGGTCGCTGAGGATGAACTGATTCTTAAACCCCAAAGATTACCTAAACCCTAAGTTAAATATCTCTATGGAAAAAGAAACAGCCTTTTATACAGAGACAATGGCAAAGGTCTACGCTGACCAGGGGTATTGGGAAAAAGCCGCTGAAATATATCGCCACCTTTTAAAGCACGAACCTGAGCGGAATGATTACCTTGAAGCGCTGGCAGAAGCCGAAAGAAAGATAATTTCATCCGGCAAAAAACCGTTCGGGGATCTGGCGCCCTTGTTTCACCAATGGTTTGACCTGATGCTCAAATATAAAAATTTACAGAAACTGCGCAAGTTGAAAAGTGGGCTCCCTTAAAAAGGGATCACGAAAACGGAAACTATAAAACGCACAAATTTTTTTTATTCCTCCTTCTGCACGTCCTTTGAATAAAACCTGGCTTTGACACGCTTTTCTGCGCCTCTTTCCACGATAATTTGCCCGTCTTTACGATGGACTGTAATTTTGGAACCGGTTATAAAATTCTTTCCGCGCTTAATCGTTGAATTTTCACCCGTTAGTACCAAAACCGTGCTGTCCAAGTCGTATTCTACCCGCTCGCTCTCAGCGGCATATTGGTCGGATAATATCTTTACATGGCCGCTGGCAACAATTCGTTTGATTAATTCTTGGCTGCCGCTTTGATTTTGCAGGTTATCGAGATTATCTTTGTAGTAAATCCGAAGGTGTTCTGAAGTAATCGTAAAATTTCCCTGACTGGCGCGGACATCTCCTATAAATTCCGCATATTTTTCCGCATTGTTGGTTATCAATTTATCCGCAACGATCTGAATCTGTTCGTCAACCTGATTTTTGTCTTTTTCTGCGGGCTGATCCTCAGCAAATCCGAAGGGGGCTAAGAGCACAATGCTACCCGTAAACAGCATTACTCGAACCCAATAAATCCGATCCTTTATCGGCTGAAGCAATCGAAATGCTTTCACAATGCCTCCTTATTTTTTCGGGCTAACCGGCAACAGAACAAGGCGTTAACAGGCTCAACCGCATTTATTTAATGACTCTGAGCCGATGCGTCTCTTTCAATTCCTGCCATAATTTTTTGATAATGACTTTTACAGCGTCGTCTTCGTTTTGCAGCGGGTAATCAGCTATCGCCAGGCAGGACGCTATCAGTTTTTCGTTTCCGGACCACAAGCCAAATCTTTCCAGGATATGCTTTCCTAAATGCGAATTGAGTCTGATCAATTCGGCCTCATCCATATTGGCGATGGTCGTCTTATCTTTTAATGGTAATTCAGATATGAGTCTCTCAATGGCTTCTTGAACCGTTCGGGGCGGCTTATCGGATGCACGGCGGTCCTTGCTTAGAAGCTGCTCCGACTCCGGCGGGCGGGTCTTTATCAATTCCAAATAATAGAGGGTTTCGATTAATTTCGAAACATCTTGATATATTAGTTTATCTTTACTTTCCCGGGGCCCGGCGACATTTAGAATTTCTATGCTGTTTTCATTTATCCAGGATCGAATTAAGTTCGCGGCTTTAAAAGCAGGTGTTTTGTTAAGATTTATATGAAGCCACGGGCGCTGATGCTTTAAAGCCATTTTGCGTGTGTAATCAGAGCCTTCGGTCAATTTGCCGTGACTTATGATTAGCGTGCCATTGGAATCTATTACGTTTTGTTCTGTTCTTAATGCGTAACTGGTAACGGGCATTTCGGTTAAAGCGTATTTTTCCGGCAAGGGTCCATTTTCGGTTAACCTGCCTTTGGGAATCCATCCGCCGTGCGGGATACCCAGTTTTATGGCCGCATCAAGCGCTGCCTGGTCAGCTCCGGTCTGTCCGCCTGAAATGATTTTCTTAATCACGGCTGTGCCCTTTTATCATAATATTAGCGAAATTTTGGATTATCCGGTGCAGAATTAATGATCAGGATCACTCGTCTTCTGGTATTCTTTCTGAATACGCTTAAGCATGTCAAAGAGTTCTTCTTTGGAAAATATGCCCTTTTCAATGAGCAACTGGGCAATGGCATCCAGCTGCATTGAATTGGCCATCAAAAGATCCTGTATGGTGGCAATCTCATTTGAATCGCCGTTTTGCGCCACTATCAAATCTCCATTTTCCAATGTTTCTCTTCTGTCTTTACCACTGCGCCTTTCGGGACCGTCATGGGGTGCAATAATCCACCGGCGGTCTAAACCCGAGCGCCTGTTTTTGTCATCTTTCTGACGGGGAGTCTTCGCATCGGCCATAATATGAGATCCTTTTACAAGATAGGGAGTTCGCCCCAATTTAATTTTAAGATTTGCGCTTATCGATGAATTAGAGATGGATTCTATATAATACAATTGTAAAGGATGGTCAAAGGAATAGACAATGCGGTTAATAACGTCTCTCAGTATCCAACGGATATGTGTTTAGCCGTCTTAAGACCGCCCCTTCTTCGGCAAATACTTGTCGAGCATGGATCTCGCCAGCGGTTTTACCTCAACCTCATCGCCTTCATAGTCTTTTTCCGTCCAGGAACCCCCGTCTCCGCTCGGCCGGGTGAATTTTACCTTGCAAATATACACACCGATCTCTTTATTGTGGCGGCTTACAATATTACCATCCGTTTTATTTTTGGAGCAGGACCGTTTGGAGCCAGCAGTTTTATCTTCATCATTGCCGATCCAGAATTTTTCAGGATGTACGATCAATTCATTGCAAATTGCATTGGTTGAGCGCCCGGAAAGACCGAACAGGGCCATCACCATCGAGTCCATCTGGCGAATCGTAATAATAATGCCGGCCCCGCTCCGGTCCATTTCCCATTCGTCGAGCTGCCACTTACCCTTATTATCCAGGTACCAGATGCCGCTTTTTTTCGGTCCTTTTACAGCCGGCGGATTTTCCATACCCCCAAAGCAGCTCGGAACCCGCCGATCGAAATCTCGATAGCAAAGATAGAAAGGAACCTTTGGTTTTTTATTGATGGATTGGAACGGTACACAGCCGAACAATTCGGCAACGAGGTACTCGACGATATAATTCACCCGCTGACTTCCCAGAATAATTGATGATTCGTGAAACCCTCGTTTGAGCATATCCTCGAAAATGTCTCTGGCATAGCGTTTATCGGCCTCGAACCAGTCACCGTCAACCTTTATGGTGGCGGGATGAAACTGGAACGGCACATGCCGGGTTTTCATAGAGGGGATCAGATCTCCCAATTCAGCCCTACGGGTCAGCAGAAGTTTGATTTTGGCCTCTGCGGTGGCATCATGGCGGGCGACCGTCATATGGGCCGGACCGGGTTGTTTATTTTCCTGGATGTGAACGTACATGCCAACATAAAATGCGACCCTTTTTAATTGACTGATCGATTTCCATATGGTTGCGGGCTTGAAGCCCAGCAAGGC
>JASFGM010000010.1:0-14686 GCA_050123755.1 Desulfobacterales bacterium | reverse complement strand
GATCAGCGGCGAGGCCCCAAAGGCCATGGCCATCGAGCCCATCGAGGAGAGCTGCTCGGATAAGCTGTCCCCTGCTGTGGGTAGCTTCCAGGGGGTGGGGGCAATCGTGTCTGCTGCTGCCAGGTGGTTGTCCACATAGTCGATGCGCACCCGGATGCGGGTGTAAAAGCGCAGATCTCCTGTGGCCGCGTTAAAGCTCAGCGGGTAAAAGACCACCTGTTGTTTTTCCTGTTCGCGGAAGGTGTAAATTGAAGCCAATTGAGCCACATCCTGCGGGTAAAAGGCATCCTGGCTGTAAGCGGCCTCATCAAAAACAAAGGACTCTCCCACTGCTACGGCGGCCCCGTTAGAATCGACAACGGCTTCCGGTACCGGAAAGATCTGATAACCTGCATGGTTTTGCACTTCGGTCTCAAGTATGCTCAAAGAAGCGGCCACACCTTCGGGGATATCAATTAAAATCCCTTTTAAGGGCATCTGGGGTTGGCCGGCCTCAGCAGTATAGCCGTGGATGTACTCTTCTATGCGCAGCCGTTCAAACTCAAGGCCTTCGGCTTCAACAGCCTGGGTTTCAAAAAACTCAGTTATAAGCTCCAGTGTAACACCGGACTCGTCTTCAGCGAGCACCTCCACACCGCGGGTGAGCACCCGGCTGCCGTTATCATCGGGCTGCTCCACAATACCGGCCTCTTCACCGTCTAAGATCCCATCCCCATCGCTATCGGGGTTAAACGGGTCAAAGCCCAGCTCGTATTCTTCACGGTTGGTCAATCCATCGCCGTCGGAGTCGATGTCGGCATCATTGACCCACGGATTAAGACCGTATCTGATCTCCCAGTCATCGGGCAGCCCGTCACCGTCCCAGTCCACACACACCGGCCCGTGCCAGGTGTGCTTGCCGTATGAATCGATGTCTTCAAGCTTGTAATAATACAGGGTGCCCGGGCTCACATCGGTGTCCAGATAGCTGTAAGCTTTGCCCAGGGCTGAATAGTCTAAACCCGAGATTAAGGCAGTGTTGATCTTTTCAAAAGGTCCTCCGGGGTTTTTGGAGCGGTAGATATTAAAGCCTAAATTAGCCACCTCGTGGCCTGTGTGCCAATCTATGCGTACATCATTGCCGGTGCCGGTGGCGGTAAAGTATCTCAGGCTGATGGCGGTGGGCGGGTCGGTATCCTCTGAACCCACTGTATAAAAGCCGGGGCTTCCAATGTCGCCTGGGTTGTTCATGTTATTGTAGCTACTTAGAATCCAACCCGGTGTACGCACCGCGGTGGACACGCGTACCTCGTCGATTACGCCGGTCATGCTGTTGCCGTTGCCGTCGTTGTTGACCCGCAGGGGCATGATCATATCGACGTAATAGACCGTCGGGGAGGAAACCAGCGCAGCCGGATCCCGTTGCCCGTTGAGGTAGAGGGTTCGCAGGCCGCCGTCAAAAACCGCCACACCATAATACCACTGACCGTCTACCAGTGTTGAGCCGTCCAGATTGCCTCCCTCGCTGTCGTAGCTGCAGCCAAAGGAAATCTTTTCGTTGCTTTCGGTCCAAAGGCCTCCCCAGTTGGCGGTGGGCTCGGGATTGGCCGTGTCGCGGTCTTTGGTCACAAAACCCACCCACCAGGTGGGCACGGTGGTGTCTATGTAAATCCAGCCCTCGATGGCATACGGAGCATTGGCCGTCATCGTGCCGTCGGTCAGCGTCAGCCAGGAGGCACTGCTCTCGCCGCCGGCAAAATGATAGGCGGGCGTATTTTTACCCGTCGCATCCTGGGTGACGTTGCCCGGGGTTTCTATGGTGCCCGTGTAATTGTTTGCGGTTGAATCCAGCGGCGAACCTGAGCTTTCTCCCAAATGCCACACTTCCATAAAATCAGAATCCCACACGTCGTTTTTATTAGCTGTCGAAGAAGTGATGCAACTGTTACCGTAATAGATATAAATGACCGTATCTGCACCGGCCCCCGCCCCGTTGACCGAAGGTAGTCTGACCCAGGATACCAGCTCCCCAGTACCCGAGTCATATTTCTCTATTTCATGGTCCAATGTGCACGGGGCCAAACCGGCGCCGCCGCAGGTGGTGTCATCTAAGGCGCGAAAGATAATGTCATACCCGTTGGCGTTGGTGACATGCGCCTGCAAATCGGTATCGGTCACGCTGTAAAGCAACGGATAGTCGGTCAAGGTCGTAATCTGGGGCGGTGCATTCGAGGTAGGCCGCACAGCCACGCCGCCCATCGCCCAGTACTGAGTCGCGTTTTCTTCAAGCATCCCCCAGCCAATATTGATGCTCGCCCCAGAGCCCGTTGCAAACCCCCCGGCACCCCTGATATTGTTGGCTGCGGTGCCGTCTGCAGTCACCCGGTTCCAGCGCTCCACCTGATGGCTCGCAACATTTTTTTTGAGACCAAAGGGGGTTGCCGGATCGTAGTAAGTTATGGCCACGTTCGCGACAATAACCTGCCCGGAGGCATTGGCAACATTCACTGATGGGTTCGTGCCGCTATAGTAGTTACCGGAGCCGGCATTAGAGGCAAAGGTCCCAAAAGGGGTGGTCTGATCCACGTTTGCAAAGGATGTGGCGGTCGCTACGCACCTGGCGCCTGCTGACAGCGTGACCACAACATTGTAGGCTCCCGGGGGCCCGGGAAAATCGGCTTCCTTTAGATACCACATCTCAACGCGGGCATTGCTGCCGTTTGCCACGGAGTCTAAATAGGTCAGCGCTGTGCTGTTGTAAGTCACACCGGTAACCGTCTGGTTGTCATTGTAACGGATCGACACCCCCACCAGCAGCAGCCGCTCGCTGCCGGCGCCCACCGTGTGCGACCAGGTCAGACTTCCGGCCCCCGCATCGGCGGTCTGGTCGCTCGAGACCGCATCAAAGGCGATGGGAAGCGTACCGGCAGGATTGGTGATCTTGCTTCTGTCGATGGCAATCGACTTCCAGTAGGCAAATGATTCATTGCAGACCCCATCTGATTCATCAGCCCCGATGTCCCAGGTGCCGACTCCGTTGGGGCGAGTATCGCCGTCGATGTCATCGGTAAATGAAGATGATAAATCCTGACCGTTATTGAGAGCATTGTGGCCGCTGGCTTCCAGGTGCAGGTTTTCCGATCCGCCGGTAATGGTAACAAAAAGATCATCGAGACTGGCCGGTGGGGACTGGTTGTTGCTGCCCGGATGAACACTATTGTCGACGGTGGTATAGAGATTGTTTCCGGAGCTCGCATGAATTGTCACTTCCGCGTCATCGATGTCAAAATCCTGGCCACTCGTCGTCCCGTTACCCACTGAAATGTTGTTTCTCAGAATGGCGGTACTCAGTTGTGTAAAGTAAATTCCATCATCCGTCATATTATAAATGGTGTTGTTATCTAAAGTGATGGCGACACCATCTTCGTAAATACGGATTCCCCTGTCACCGTTGTAAAGGATGCTATTGCGAATGGTGGCGCTAGCGTAGATGTTGATCCCGCCTCGATTTTGAGCATCTGAGGTAAAGTCATGAATGATCAGATGTGAAAGAAGACTGTTGGAGGCGTCCCCAAGGTACCCCAGGTTGATTGGCTGGGCGGAAGTAGTATCACCGGGATAGTTTCTGATCTCCAGCCACTCCATTCTGGTGTAGGGATCCATCACTTTGAATCCGTGGCCGACTGCAATGCCAGTGCCATCGATGATAACTCCGCTCCCTGCCGTCCCACTGTGTCGAGCGCTGAAATGGGCGGTAAGCCACATGAAGTGGCTGCTATCGGTCGTAGACCCGTCTATGATTATTCCTTCGGTAAAATCAAAGACGCCGTCGCTATCTTTGTAAACGATACCTCTCTGGATGGAATCGTCGGCAATTAGATCGCCACCCCGACCGTTTTCCCAGTTCGTAAACGGCGCATGGCTGGCGCCGCTGTAAGCACGGGTAATCGTGTAGCCGGCATTCGAATGATCCCCTCCGCTGACGTTGGCCTCCTGGACAATGACTTCTGTGGCCGACTCCCGACTGGTAATATAATAGGTAGAGCCGCCAATGGTGAGCACATCGCCTTCACCGATATTTGTCGGCAAGGTTGCCCCCGCAAAGGCTGCCCGGCGTGATCCCTGGTTGAGGGTTGCCGTACCGGTACCATATACCGTACCGGCATCTTCCCCGATTGAACGGCCAAAATAGGGCACCGGCGGCTGGGCCGCATCCGGCCGCATGCGGGTGACGCCGTTGAGACCTTTTCCGTAGATGGATGCGACCTCATCGGCGCTGAGGGCCCGGCTAAAGACCGCCACCTCGTCGATCTGCCCATTAAAGTAATCATTAACATCGCCCCTTGATCCGATGGCAAAATTTGCGGTTCCATCATAGATGCCGCCGCTGTAGGTTAAAGGATTACTGGACCCGTTGAAGTCAAGGCCGCCATTGAGATAAAGGCGAACATCGGTGCCGTTGTATACCAGGGCTGCATGATACCACGTATTTGCGGACAGTACGGTTGCACCATCGGCTTGAGCATCAACCGTGCTGCCATCACCTGAAAGTTTGGCCCTCAGCACGCCGCTGCTATCGATAGCAAAGGTATAGGAGCGCTGTGTGGATACATCTGTCTTGCCGACAATCGTCAGGTCATTGCCGATGGATGCCGGTCGTATCCAGGCAGCGATAGAGAGATTGCCGGTGATGCTTAAAGAGGCATTGTCTGCAATCCACAGGGTTTCGGAATTCGTTCCGGTAAAGCTGGCGGCACCGGAGCCTTCCTTGACGGACTGATTGGTGGTGCTGTACAGAGTGACGGTATTTTTATCGGCCAGATCATTGTTGCTGCTGCCGGAGGCATCATAGCGGGTACCGGAGGACTCATCCAAATACCACCAGGAGACAATGTTGGCATCCTGGGTGTAGTCATCTTCTCCGCCGCCGCCACCAGTACCGAAATTAATGACTTCCCAGCGACCGCTGGCAGCTGCAATATTGGTGTGATCTCCCTGGACCCGGGCCCCACTGTCGATAATTTTTGCGCGCTGATAGGCATCATGGTTGGTCGTGGAGCTGGTGGTTTTCATGCCACCGGGGCAGACGGCGATGGTTGGGTTCCAGGCCATCGCCAGCGCGGGGTCAACCGTCGGTGACAAATTGGCCTGTTTTTGGGCATCACCGGCTGCATAGGCAAACTCACCACGCTGCACGTTTTCATCCCCGCCGAAGGTGATCGCAAACACGCGAATGTCGGTCACGGCCGTGCTGTGGTCAATACCCCTTTCGGCTGTTATGGTATCGGCGGCGCTCAGATATACCGAAACCTGTCCCTTGTCCGCATTTTCAGAAGCATAGGCCAGCCGGTAGGATGCAATCAGAAAGGTCTTTTCCATTGCAATGCTGTCGATCGATGTCGTATTCGAAATGCCGTCTACCGGGATGCTGAAGCTTCTGGCCTGGACCGCAAATTCAGTATTTAAGGCCTCAAAAACATAATAATGCCCGCTGATGGTCCCGTAAGCTGCATCGCGCTGCCAGGACAACTCGTTATTGGCTGAAAACCATCCGGCCACACTGCCCTCATTAAACTTGTCATTGCCGCCGATGTGCTGATGATAAAAAACCATGGCAGCTTTGGACTGATCCACCGCGGTAATTGCGGCGGCGGTTGAAGTCGTGGCCAAAGAATAGGTCCCCTGTTGCACGCTTACATAGGTCGGATCAAATTCAACAACGTAAATCCCCAGGTTAACCGCACCGCCGGTATGGTCTCTGGTAGCGGTTACTTTGGGCCCGGCCTCAAAATAGATATCGCAGTTTTTGCGATCAAAATTATCCGGATTGGAACCCGGGGTAAAATACATGGTCGCAAATGGCACAGCGTTGGCGGTGGTCTGGCCTTTGGTCAGGTTGGCAGAGGCGGTACCCGTTCCGTCGGTCAGGGTTATTTCGACATATTCCACCGATATAACATAGGAGCTACCACCCCCGGTATCCACCGTAAAAGCGATATTGCTGCCCGTCGTTGCCTGGGTCCAGCCGCTGGCAATGGTTTCATCATCGGTGGTCATCACCCGCCAGAAATAGTCACCGTCTGTCAGCGTCTGTCCGGCGCTGCCCACGGTGTAAGTGCCCGATCCTGCCGCCTGCCCCACGGTGAAGCTTGTGGCCCCTTCGGCCATAAAATCCGAGGTATAATCCACCACCAGATTGCCGAAGGTGTTGTCGGTCGCATCGATCTGGATACGATATTTGACCTGCTCGGAGGTGTCCGGGTCCGACTGGGTAAAGCCCAACGTGGGGGTGTTGTCCGATGTCGTGCTGCCGTCATCGTGGTCGTTGATCGTGGGGTCGTCGGGCGTTTGATTGCCGCTGGACTGTTGACCGCCGAGTCCAAAAAAAGTAGATGGAGAGCTCTGATTATTGTATTCGGTCTCAATCCACTCGGCTGTGCGAAGCCCGCTCGTAATACGCACTTCATCCAGGTTTCCCATCCACGGCCTATTCCCTCCATCTCTAAGACCGATTGAAAAATCGTTGTCGCCAGAAACAGAATTGCCCACGATCTGATTGCTGAAATCCGATCCTACCGGATCACCATCGAGGTAGAAATAGGCATAATCGTATCCTCCCACTGACCGGTCGTAGACTGCGTAAACATGATACCACTGGTTAGCTGTAAGGCCCAAGGCGCTCGAATTAGCAATGAATCGATCAGTGCCATCTGATACTCTGAGGTCTATCGTATCCGGGGACGGCTGATAGTTGAACCAATATCCTTCATTGTCATCGGCGCCGCCACCTTTTTGCAATATGGTTGGAAAACTCTCGGTCAAGGATGATGAAACTCGGATCCAGGCCGAAACTGTAAAATCGCCCGTTCCGGCATCCAACCCACCATCGCTGAACTCCCAGGCCCCGCCCGGATCAGGGACAAGCACAATATCATCCGTACCGTCAAAGCGTTGACCACCGTTTGCCCATCCATCTTTATTGCCATCGGACACATTGTCATCAGCATGGTTGGCACTGGCGGTGGAATCCGTGTAGACATCCGGGTTTCCGGTGCCGGATTGATTCTCGGCAAGATGCCACACCCCTGCGTATCCGTTGCTCCACACACCGGCTGCATTCTGAGGATCGTAATCAACACACTCGTTGCCATAGTACATATAGATGACAGTATCATTGTCGGGGTCGTCATTCCCCGCATAGAGTTTGGGCACCTTCACCCAGGCTACGAGATTCGCGCCGGGGGCTTCCTCGATGCCGACAACGCCGATGATATAGGCATTGGTGTCGTTGGGCGACCACTGGATGGTGGGCGTGCTGTCGGTGATCGGCTGGGCTGTGGCCAGAGCATCGTAGGCCGCATCCAGATCGGCAATGCCGAGCACGGCTGAGGAGTTGCTCCGCTGATCGGCGTTCTGACTACTGGTGGGGCCCTTCTCATCGGTGCGGGTCGTGGAATGCTGGGTTGTGCCGTCGTAAGCGCCCAGCGTGACGCGTGAGCTATTGGGTGTGGATCTGTTCACATCGGTTTCAGAACCCGAGGCCAGCATGTAAAATCCCGGCGTGAAACCAAAATCCGGCAGATCCTGTGAGACCGGATCTACACCGGTCATCTCTTTGCTGAAATTGCCCACGAAGGTATCGAGCCCCGAAAGATTCAGGGCCAGGTAATTAAAAACGTCGGTGCTGTAACCGGTCCACTCAAACCCGGTGTCAGTGATCGATGAAACCGAAATCTCCCAGATATTGGTCCCCCCCTCGAACAGCTGACCGATGAAAGCATCGGTGCGTAGAACACTGTCCTTATCATCCTCGCCGGCGTCATTGTAGGCCTGATCGGAACCGACGTACCATTGATTTAAATCGTCGTTGAAAACACCGAAACTCTGAGTCCCATAGTAGTTGTTGTTGCTGGTAGTGTTGCAGGCGGTGGTAACAAAGACCAGTTCGGGCCTGAAGGGCAGGCCGCTGACCGATCCAGCGCTGGCAGCGCTCTGCCCGACAAATGCCTGCAGATCGTCACCCCCATAGGCCACATAATGGACAATATAGCCGCTGCTGGCTTCGGAATAGTCGAGCGTAAATCCGTCGCTGTCATAGGAGGAGATCGTTGCCACCGCAATGGGATCGGCGGGTGGGCTGCCGTCGTCGCCGTCGGCGTTTAAGATATAGAGAACGGCGTCTCCATCATCCACGGGGCTGCGGTAGGTATCAGCGGCCCCCACACCGTTTTCGCCGGTTACCGCCACCACCCTCTGGTTGAGGGAGTCATCGGCAAAGCCGATCCACTGGGCCGAGTGCACCGCTACACTCTCGTCGGTAACCGCTGTTCCCCACAGATAAATCGCTTTGGGCTGAAATCCGACCCCGGTCACAGAATCGGTGCCGGTACTTGCCGGTGTTGTGAAGGTGCCTGTGGCCACCTTGATGTCAATGGATGGTTTGTACTCTTCGATCTCGTGGGCCAGAGTACAGGTTGACGGCCCGTCACAGGTGGTACTATCCTCTGCTTTGAATATGATGTCCCAACCGCTGGGGTGCTGGATGCTGCCATCCGGGGCATTCTTCAGCCAATCCCCGGACAGCTCGACGAGCACCGGAAAATCATCCAGGTAACCACTGGCACCCCCCACCTGGTCCCCATCTATGGTGAGGGCCCGCTTATATGCATAGGCGCATGCCGATTCGTTGCCAAGATTGTAAAAGGCGGATGGATCGTCCTGGTTGTTGAATGAAGTTTGAATCCATCCATCGGTGCGCGCGACACTGGAGATGCGGACTTCGTCGATTATGCCGTCCCAGTATTCACCACTGGCATGGCTGCCGATGTAGAGCGGAGACTCCGAAGTGTTGATGGGAGCAACGACGCTGTCCTGAACCGCATAGCCGGTCACTTCCGATCCGTTGTAATATAGCCTTAAATTGTGATCACCTAATACGCCATCCCAAGTAAAGGCAACATATTGATGCCCAGTTGAAATAATATCGGCTTTTCGTGCGTATTTGAGCGTACCCCCCTTGTCGATGTAGGCCTCGAGGTGATCGCCCCAATAACTCCTCAGGACATATTTCTCATCAACTTTTGTGACAATTCTGTGCTTGTCTGAAAGCGCATCAGGGTTGATCCACGCCTCTATGGTGATCGCATCGGTGATGTCCAGACTGCTACTGTCACCGATGGTAATTTGATTGCTGCTGCTTTCATTAAAATCATCGGCACCGTCGATTTTCCCGCTGGCCGAACCCTGGGTGGTGACTGTCACCGAGGTACTGTGGTTATTATTTTGAGTCGAATCCTCGTGGGTGTCCGAGGTCTCCTGCAAATGCTGCACCAGTTTGTAGCTGGCATTCCAGACGGCGTTTCTATTTTGCGTCTCATCCGTAATGCAGCTGTTGCCGTAGTACATGTAAATGACGGTATTGGCATCCGCATCCAAAGCGGGGATTTTCACCCAGGCCACCAGCTCCCCGTCGGCGGCCTCGGAACCTTCGTTATAATATTCGATCTCATGCGCCAGGGTGAGCGTTTCGGTGGAATCTTTGAATATGATGTCATAGCCATTAACATTTTCGATGCGGCCGCCGGTGTAACCGCTGTTTCTGAGCCAGGTACCCGATTCTTTGATCACCACCGGAAAATCGATCAGATCCACGGTGTCACTGCTGTCGCCGATGACATCGTTGTGATCGATGCTGATGGCCCGCCTGTAAGCATAGTCGCAAGCCGGATCATTGTTAACCGTGATTTCCAGATAGGGCCGATTTGCCTCAGCTGCTTCACTGCTGTATATTCGCCAGTATTTGGTTATCCCCTCACTTTGCGCTTTTAAAAGCCAACCATGATTGTTGGATGGATTGTTAAAGAAATATTTGACCGAATCGGTTACATCCCAGGAGTACCACGTATAATCTGCAGCAAATGTTTCAACATCGTCTGAAGTCGTTTCTCTATCGGCTGAATCATCACAGCCGGCGCCGGTCCACGAGGTCTCGTTAAAAACCTGATATTGCCAGGTGGCAGCATCATCCACATCATCGGCCGGATCATAATTTTTAGTTCCTTCAAACCAATCTTTTTTAACCCTGAATGCGTCCACATCGATGTTTCCAGGGTCAGCGTCGTCATTATAGGTTTTCATCTTGAGGGTGGCGGAAACGATTTGACTGGAGCTTGTGACGAGGCCGTCAAGGGCAGTAAGATCATATTTTATCAGGGTTCTGTTGATGCGACTGCCGTCGTCGCCAACACGAATAAGCGGGTTGGTACCCATGTCGTAACTGGACTGACCCTGATCTAAATAAGTATCCTCGGTTACCGCGTTAAAGTCATCCCGACTGCTGCTTTCACCCCAGCTTAGAGCAGTGGTGGCAATCGTATCGGTAGTAAAATTCTGGGTGGCGCTTACTGTACCTTCGGTGTCGTCATCGTCCCAGAAAGTGATGCGCCAGTAATAGGTGGTGTTGCCGGCCAGGGCTGTGCCTGCATAGGTGATATCCGGACAGCGGTTGCCTGCGGTGGTGTTGGCCATGCTCGTACCGCCGGCACCTGAATCCCACATTACCGTACCGCCGAAATTACTCTGAGTGTTGACCTCCACGCGATATTTATTGGCGATATCCCCGCTGTCGGGGTCGTTGTATATGGCACTGAATGCCGGAGTGGGATCGGTAAGCCCGCTGGGATTGGTCTGCCCGCTCTGCGCTGTGGTGTTGTTGCTATAAGCGGTTGTCGGCGCTGTAGGCGCTGAGTTGCCGCTTGAATATTCTATGTGAATATAGGGAGCAAGTGTTAAGTTACTATGGCCATTGGCGCCTTCATACGATTCCGCCTCTCGTTCGCTCCCGACCGTGCCATCAATAATGATAACAAGGCTATTTCCACTTGACCAACCGGTTTTATTAACAATAAGTTGGATAATCGAGGAAATATCCGGGGTTCTTTGGTCAACATCTTGTTCGCCCGAAGTATCCCATGCAGGTACATTTTCCCAGCTCACGGTAGTGCCTAGTCTCGACCGACTAGAGATATTATAGTCAGTAGTTGTAAATCCAGAGGTGACATTATCTGCATCTTGGCCATAAACCGTAAGATCCGTATCCCCTGAATTGGTAACATCCGCCGTAAACTGAACATATGCATTGGTGATGGTAGCACCTTGAGGAACGGTTATATTATTAAAGCGCATTCCCACCCATTGTGGAGTTGTTCCATCTTCATCTGCGAGTTCTAAATCGGAGCTACCGACGTACATATTACCATTACTCTTAAACTCTTCCGCATCATCTGAGCCCTGGGACACCCAAACTTCCACTATGCTGTTCGTCGACATCGCAAACTGCTGGTCAGCGCTCCAGGCACCTTGGGCGTCGGAGTCATCCCAGAACCGAATGCGCCAGTAGTAGGTGGCGCCAGGGTCGAGGGCCGTTCCGGCGTAGGAGACATCGGGCATGCGTGTATTCTCTGCCAGGGACGTAAGCGCCGTCTTGCCGGTATCCCACATCCGGGTGCCGTCAAAGGTCGCTGCGGTATCCACCTCGATCTCGTAGTACTCGGCCGTATCGGAGGTATCCACATCATCATAGATGGCGGAGAACTCAGGCGTCGTATCGGTGACATCGGTAGGGTTGGTTGCGCCTTCACAATAGGGGTTCTGAGGAGCAGAGGGAGGGCTGTTGCTAATCGCCGGCTTGATAGAAGCAGCGCTGATGGCAGTGTGGTCTGCAGAAACAAGGGTCCATGATACGGTGGTGCTTGAAGTTTCCCCATACCAGGTACCTCCACCACCACTAAAAGTATCATACTCCCAATGCGGCTCATCGGCAGTTGAACTGGAGATGTCACGATATTCAGCGGCAACAACACCGAAAACCATGTCCCCTACTTCGCTAGTTACAGTTATAGAAGGTTGTGCGTCGGCCCACGCCAGGCTTCCATAGTCTCTAAAAGTGTTGCCGGCGGATAAGTCGGCACCGGTATAAGTCACCACCCCGGCAATGGCCTCAGCAGCCGCGGTCATCTCGTTAAACGTGACAACAAGATTGGCTGTAGTGGCCGTAGGATTTTTTAAGTACCAAATCTCCGTCTGGGCATCATCGCTGGTATTATCTTTTGTTAGATAGGCAAAGGTTTCCGAACCATTCCAGGTAATCCCTGTAACATATTCATAATTATCGTTATTAATACTCACACCTACCATCATCAGCCGGTTTGTGCCTTGTACGGTAAATGATGATATGGTTAGGGTCGCACTAGTGGTTGTGTTATGGTCGGTGTCTTCGACGGTGATCGCAGCATACACTGAGGTCGTAAAGGCAAAAAAGACCGCGACCGCAATCAGAGCGGCAAACAATTTTACAGCCGGATTGCCGCAGATATAAATAACAGGCGTCAAGAAATTCAATATCTGACTTCTATTTTGAAGCTTCATTTTCAACTTCCTAACATACGTTAAGTCGATTGATTCCTTAGGACGGCAATTTTTAAAAATCTCAGTAGATTAAGTGCAAAACTTGTGCCGCGGATATTTGCTGACTTATCCCGTAAATATTGAATTTCCTGAACAATTCGATGAGGACTGCGACTCCAAAAAGACAAAATTTGCCCACCTTAAATGACAAAAATTGTCAGAAATACCCTGCAATTTTTGCAATGAATTCAGTGGATTTGAAACTAAAATTCTTTCGTTGAGATGGACCCATGCGCCTATAACGATTATCGGCATTTTGAAGAAAAAAATGAGGGGTTAAATCGATTCAAATCTGCTGTTTTATAACGATTATTCTTCGAAATTCTTTGAGCCGAAACTGTTAAAAAAATTAATAGTTCTTTAAAATGGTTTAATAGGAAGCAGCCGTGTAATTAATCTATTGAAATTAGTATCGATTATAGTATAATACCAATCGGTATAATACCAATAAGCATAATAAATTTTAGAACTTTACAACGAAATAGAGAGAAACCCATGTCGAATCCATTCAAGTACGGAACCGTAGTGTCCGGTAAAGATTTTGCTGATCGGCAACAGGAACTAAAAGAGCTTGCACACAGGCTGAAGGAGCCGGTTAGAATATTTTTGGTGGCACCCCGAAGATACGGTAAAACATCATTGATCCAAAATGTTCTCAACACCCTGCGGAAAGAAGATATTCTCATTGCCTATTTAGATTTGTACTGGGCGTCATCTGTACAGGATTTTTTGGAGTTATATGCCTCTAGGGTGATTCAGGGATCGAAATCAATCTCCAGGCGAGCAGCATCGTTTGTGAAAAATTTTTTCCCCCGATTGAGACCAAAGTTAAGTTTTGATCCTTCCGGTAATCCGGAGTTGTCAATGGATATTGCCCAAAGGGGCTTAGCCGAGTCGGTAGAGGAAATTTTAAATTTACCAGAGAGAATTGCCGAGTCCGAGGGTAAACGTTTCGCGGTGGTATTCGACGAGTTTCAGGAGATCATGCGGCTAAATGGCGGTATTCTGGAAAAACAGATCAGAGCCGCTATCCAGCACCACACCCGCGTCAGCTATTTGTTTGCCGGGAGCAAAACGCACATGCTCATCGATATGGTTTCAGACGAAACCCGGCCTTTTTACCAGATGGGCACTCTCATGGCTTTGAATAAGATCCCTGAGAAAGAGCTCAGTCACTTTGTCTACAACAAATTTGCTAAATCCGGGAAAAAGATCTCGCGGCGAGCATTGAATCGAATTTTAGCCGAATGTGAAAACATACCTCACTACGTCCAGCTGTTATCATTTAATGTATGGGACCATTTTCAGACCGTTTCCAATATTTCAGAAACCCACGTGCAAAAATCATTATTGATTACTTTGCGAAGCCAGGAGCCATCATATCTAATGCTATGGGAAGGGCTTACCATCCATCAGCGAAAAACGTTAAGGGCTGCTGCGCAACTCCACGGACGGCTGTTGACCGCGAAAGGCTCCATTCAAAAATTTGATTTAGAATCTGCGTCCAATGTATCCAAAAGCCTGAGCGCGCTTCGCTCCAAAGGCATCCTCCGAAAACGAAAGAAATCATATGTCTTTGAGGATGTCTTTTTTGGCCGGTGGATAGAAAAAATTGCTCATTTTTAGCTATGAGCTCTAAGTAAATTCATGTGTGAAATAAAAAAGGGGGTTGATTTGTTGCGTTTCTTTATTAATTCATTATGCTATAAAGTACGCAAAGATGCACCTGGAGCGTTGCAGAACATCATCTACCGCGCTATTGAGCGTCGTAAAATCTTTACCGATACCGCGGAGAAGAACAACTTTGTTGCGCGTCTGGGCAGGGTGATAGTCGTACGATTGTTTAATGGATGCATAAGGTTCCGGGTTCCAGGTTCAGCGTTCAGGGTTTCCGCCTCGAGGCTCAAAGAGTCATTCCTCAAACGGCTTGTTGGGTCGTCTTGTCCCGTCGAAGCTCGTAGAGCGAAGCCTAAAGTGCTCTTAAAGCGCTGCGCTCCTACCATAACCTCTGAACCTTTGAACCTTGAACCTTTCTACATACAGCGATCGCAATAATCAGCAGTACCAAAAGCCACAACCATTGTTTCGACATTGGGTGACTGACGGTATCGATAAAACACCCACCGCCGCCTCCACCACCACTGCCCGAAGATGAAGCCAGTGCAGCCGGGCTGATGCCCAGGCTCTGCGCACTTTCATCCCCATCGGAGTCCTGTGAGCTGACCGCATAATATGTGCTGCC